>JAOAJC010000002.1:43981-65360 GCA_026414385.1 Candidatus Pacearchaeota archaeon
TCCTTACAATGTTCGTCTTTCCAGGTTCAAGAATAATTTCTTCTATTGAATACAAATCAAAAGCAGCTGCCCCCTCAGAAGCATAAAAAGGCAATTTTGCGTTAGGATCTAACAATTTAATTTTTAATTCTTGGGTTTCCATTTTTACATTTAATAAATTTAAATTTAAAAATACTTATATAACGCAAAACTATTAACAATAGATTGACTTTTAATCTTTCATCTCAATTTTTATTTGCACACTTCTTGGTATTTGTAATTTCATTATAGGATGCAAGACCCTATCTTCAGCAGGCAAATCAATCACTCTTCTATGAACTCTCATCTCAAAATTATCAAAAGTTGCTGTTCCATTTCCACAAGGAGATTTTCTTGTTGTTACCCTTAATCTTTTTGTAGGCAATGGTATCGGGCCCCTCATAATAACGCCCGCTTTTTCAGTAATTTCTTTTAAAGCTCCAATTACAGAATTTAATGCATCTATATCTATGCTGCTCAACTTTACCCTTACCCTACCCATATAAATTCTTGACAAAAATGGTTTTTAAATCTTTATGCCCAAATAAAAATCATAACCCTCATATTGCCAACCAAACTATATATCAAAAAGCGGGCAAGAGCGCCGCGTTGCTCTCGCCCCCTCATTTCAGCCTTCTCTAAAACCCGAAGGTTTTACGAGTTATGAAATGAGCATAATAATATTAAAAAATAACTTAATTTAAAAAGCTTTATCAACCTTAACACAATCATTAAGAATTGTTGATATCTTAAACTTTAAATATCGCAATTTTTTTAATTAACTATGATTGACATAAAACTTATTCGGGAAAATAGGGCTCTTGTTAAAGAAAACATAAAAAAGAAATTCCAAGATTATAAACTTCATTTGGTTGATGAAATCCACGACTTAGACATAAAATGGAGAAAAGAAAAAGCACAATTAGATTCACTTAGAGCAGAAAGAAATTCCATTTCAGAACTTATCAACAAAGAAAAAAAAGCAGGAAAAGACATTTCATTATTGCTAAAAAAAGCCAAAGAAATTCCAAACGAAATAGCAAAAATAGAACAATATGTAGATTCTTTACAAAAAGCAATTACCGAACGGCTCATTCAAATCCCGAACATTATTTCTGACAAAACACCAATTGGCAAAGACGCCTCTCAAAACAAACTAATTAAAAAATGGGGAAAAATACCAAAATTTAAATTTACTCCAAAAAACCATGTTGAATTATTGGAAAAGCAAAATCTTGCGGACTTTGATGCTTCTGCAAAGGTATCAGGCACAGGATTTTATTATCTTAAAAATGATTTAGCACTGTTAAACCAAGCACTTATAAGATTCGCAATTGAATTTATGAGAAAGAAAGGATACGAATACATAGAGGGCCCATTAATGCTAAATGAAAAATCAATTTTTGCCTCAATGGACAAAAAAGCTATTGAACAATCAGTTTATTCAATAAAAGACGAGGACTTACATCTTATAGGAACATCAGAACAATATTTATTGGCAATGCATTCTGAAAGAACGTTTTCAGAAAAAGAACTGCCAAAAAAATATTTCTCGTATTCAATGTGTTTTAGAAAAGAAGTTGGCTCGCATGGAATAAACGAAAAAGGATTATGGAGAACGCACCAATTTAACAAAATAGAACAATTCATTTTTTGCAAACCAGAAGATTCTGATAAAATGTATGAAGAATTATTAAAAAATTCAGAAGAAATATTAAAATTGTTAAAACTACCATACAGAGTTATTGAAATTTGTTCAGGAGATTTATCAGATTGGAAATATCGTTCGGCAGATTTAGAGGTTTATCGCCCAACGCTTAAAGAATATGGCGAAGTTGGTTCTCTATCAAATTGTTCGGATTATCAAGCAAGAAAGTTAAATATCAAATTCTTTAACAAAAATGGTGAAAGAATAATTGTCCATACCCTAAATAACACAGGGATAGCAACATCAAGAATTATGGTTGCAATAATTGAAAACTATCAACAAAAAGACGGCACAATAAAAGTTCCTTCTGCGCTTCTTAAATATTTAGGAAAAAAAATTATCGGCAAACCGATTAAATAAAAATAATTATTAGGAATTTAAAATGGAAAATTGGCTTTTTATATGCGCAGTCGGTGAAAAACGGAGCGTAATCGCAACAGAAATATTGAATGAGATTGCAAAAAGGAAAAATCTTCCGATTAAGGGGAATTATTTTGAGGGAGGACTATTTAAAATCATTACAGCACACAATGAAAGGTTAATCAGAAAAATTTTTGAAAATAATATAATCTACATAATGGAACCACCAATGGCTTATTTCTTATCAGAATTTGCCAAAAAATATGGAGTTCAAGATTATTCAACCAAACTAAAATGCCTTAACATTTCTACAGAACTTTCCGAAAAAGAATTATATGAAACACTAGAACAAAAAATTGAAGCCGAACTACGCCTAAAAAAATTTTAAATTAAGTACAATAAATAAACTTTTTATTTAAAATTACCGCCATTTAAAACTTTATTTACAAAATGCCAAAATCGTATTTAAATCACCAATTATATTTAAGTTCTCTCTATCACAACATTATTAGTTGCCTCAGAAATAACAACTTTGTTTGGCACACTTCTCTTTATTGCATTATCTAAAGTTGCGATATAAGCGCCTTTTTTTCCCATCTCTATCAAACCAACATCTACTGGTTTATTTCCTAAAGTCATTTTCTTAACTTTTCTTTTCTCAAATATCTCAAAAGCAACATCTATCGCAACCCTATCAGAATGATAACTCTCATTTTTCAAATCTTTAAGCTCTTGCAAAACCTCTCTTGGCAATATAACTTTAAATCCCAATTTCTCGAGTTCGTCAATAAAATCAATTTTCTTTTTAACACAAGAGATAATAAAATTGCTATCAAGCAAAACTTCCATAGATTAATATACAAATTATAATATTTAAATCTTTTATTTCAAAATCAAAAATTACAAAAAGTTTTAAATAGTTCAGCAGATATCTTCAAAATATAAATTACTCACAAAAGGTGTTAATAAAAAGAAAGTGGCTTTAGTTCCATCAAAAATTTTCTTTACGAAAGGAGTTGGAGTTCATAAAGACAAACTAGCTTCATTTGAATTAGCATTGAGAAATGCAGGCATTGAAAAATGCAATTTGGTTTATGTTTCATCTATTTTGCCACCAAATTGTAAAATAATCTCAAAAGAAGAAGGTTTAACATTACTAAAACCAGGACAAATTGTCTTTTGCGTAATGGCGCGAAATGAAACAAACGAACCTAATAGATTAATATCTTCTGCAATAGGAGTCGCAATCCCAAAAAACTCTAACTCTCAATATGGCTATCTATCAGAACACCACGCATTTGGACAAAAAGGCGAGATTGCGGGAGAATACGCAGAAGATTTAGCTGCAACAATGTTAGCTTCCACATTAGGAATAGAATTTGACCCCAACAAAGCCTGGGAGGAAAGAGAACAAATTTACAAAGCGTCAGGACACATTTTTAAAACAATGCATATCTGCCAATCTGCAGAAGGAAACAAAGATGGTTTATGGACAACAACAATTGCTGCCGCAGTTTTCGCAGAATAATTTATATAATAGACTATATTAAACTTAACATGGAAAAAGCCCACATTCTTAATGTTCTAAAAGAAACGAAAAAAGCAATCCATAATAAAGATGTTATTAAATTAAAAGCGCTTTCTAACCAAACAATTCACTCTGCCTCTGTTGAACAAGAAGAGTTTTCAATTGCAATTGCAGTAATTGTTTATTCGCTTGGAAAAATTATTGAAAACTATCAAAAATATCCTGATTGGGAAATTTTCTTAAAACAATCTATTGTCCAAATAGAAAAAGCAACAAGATTTCTTGAAAAAGACAATATAAACAAATTTAAAGAAAATATTTTAGCAATAGAAAAACTCATTGATAAATTCACTGGAAATTTCAAAACCCATATCCAACAAGTATTTGAAAAAGCAAAAATTAACAAAGCTTCAAGAATCTATGAACACGGAATTAGTATGGAAAAAACAGCAAATCTTTTGGGAATTACGGTTTTTGAACTCGCAGAATACGCCGGCAAAACAGGAATTTCCGATGTCAATTTAAGTATCACGCTCCCTATTGAAAAAAGAATTAAATATGTTAATGACATATTCAAATGAAAAAAGCAATAATTTTTGACTCTGGCACCATAATTAATTTTTCTATGAATGGATTGCTTAACATAATTGAAGAATTAAAAAAAACTTTTAATGGATATTTCTTAATTACAGAAGAAATAAAAAACGAAATTGTCAATAAACCTCTAACAATAAAAAGATTTGAATTTGAAGCAATTAGGATAGAAGATATTATTGACAGAAAAATTTTAGAACTGCCTTACAAAATAATAACAAAAAAAGAACTCGACAAAAAAACAGAAGAGATTTTTTATTTATTAAATCATAGTTATTACGCAAGAGGCGAATTTATGAAAATAGTAAGTAAAGGAGAAGTTAGCGCTATTGCACTTTCCATTTTATTGACAGAAAAAGGCATTGATAATGTAGTGGCGATTGATGAGAGAACCACAAGATTGCTATGTGAAAATCCACAAAATCTTCAAAAAATATTTAATAACAAACTACACACCGAAGTACTAATGAAAAGAGACGTTTCTTTTCTCAAAAACATAAAAATAATTCGTTCGTCAGAATTAGTTTATGTTGCATACAAAAAAGGACTATTTCGCTTTAAAAACAATGTTCTTGAAGCTCTCTTATATGCAACCAAATACAAAGGTTGTTCTATCTCTTTTGAAGAAATAGAAAAAATGAAAAAACTATAAATGGGCGCGGAGGGAGTCGAACCCCCGACTTTCGGTTTCTCTAAAAATTTTCTGGAGCCGAAAATTTTACCGTTAAACTACGCACCCTTAATAATCACTAATAAAATCAAGTTTTAAGCTTTGCCATTTTCGCTTTAAATAATCTTTATAAATAGCAATTCCCTAATTTTATTATGCCAAAAGGACAAAAAAAAGAGGATTTAAATGCGACTGTTTTAGAAAACCTTATTCAGTTGCAAAAATTATATGCTGATTTGGCTGAAAATTTTGCTAAAACATCTCAAAAACTTGATTCATTAATCAACCTATTTGAAAGCACTGCAAAATCTTTCGCAAGCCAGCCACAAAGCGAAGAAAATGAGAGGCAAAAGGAAATCACAAATATGTTAAATCAAATTCTTGAACAAGACAAGATTATAGCAAAAGGTATTACAATAATAGAAGAAAAAATTGGCGCAATTCCACCACAATCAGAAACACCCCCAATTCCTGCATCACCAATAGAAAAACCGCTGCCAAAATTCTAATAATATGAATCAAAACAAGATTGAATCAAACCAAGAATTTGCAAAAGAGTTTTTAAAAAGATTAATTCAAATCAAACAAAAACAGAATTATAGAAATCAAATAAATATAGATTTAGAAGCAGAGAAATTTGAGAGAGCGCTAAAACAATTAGAAGAAAAATCAAAAATCGTTGAAATGCGCGAACAAATTAAAGAAAAATCAATTGTAAAATCTACAGAGGTTTCTTCGAAAGAAGAAAAACCAATTATAAAACCATTAGATATTTCTCCCAAAGAAGAAGCACAAAAAGAAACTCAAATAATTCCTGCGAGAATTATAAAACCAACAATTCAAGAAACAAAACAACCAGAACAGATAAAAATTGAAGAAAAGCCAAAAACAGAATTGCCAAAAATACTAATTAAAGAAGCTGCAATCTCCGCCCCACCCAAAATACCGCAATTTCTTCCACCACAACAGCCAATACAACCACCCAAAACACAATTTTTTCGTCCAGCCCCACCTCCAACAACGCCAACCCCAATTCAAAAAGTTGCAATAACTCCTGCCCCGCCAACGCCAACAGCCCCCCTATCAAGCTTGACAAAATTAGAACCTTTAATAAAAGATCCGACAATTCAAACTATAGAATGCCCGGGAGAAAATAAACCAATTATAATAAATAGATTTGGTTCAATACAAACAACAAGCATCACATTAAATAAAGAAGAAATTGACAATGTCCTAAAAGAATTATCAGAAAAAACAAGAATCCCTCTAACAACAGGAGTATTTAAAGTCGCATATGGTTCAATTATCTTCACAGCAACAATCTCGGAATTTGTTGGAACAAGATTTATCATACAAAGAAAAGAATTTGCATAAGTGCATTTTATCCTCAAATTCAAGAAAAAATTAAAAGCCACCTTTTTATGCTTAAACTCATTACAAAAAGAACGAACCAAACAAAAAAGCAATCAACAAAAATAAATAAATATTCTTTTTTTGACTTAGAATAATGAATTTATTAAAAGAATATCACGAAAAAAAGAAAAAGATAAAAGAAAGATTAAACGAGTTCAAGAACTTAAATAAAAAAGATTACCTGAAAGAAATGATATTTTGTCTTCTTACCCCGCAAAGCAACGCAAAAAAATGTTTTCTTGCAACAGAAGAGATATTTAAAATAAAAAATAAAACAGAAGAAAACATAAAAAGAATATTAAAAACAAAAACAAGATTTCATAATAAAAAAGCAAAATTTGTTGTTGAAGCACTAAAACAATGGAAAGAAATAGAACGAATAGTTAACAATCCAAATCTAAATATAGTTGAATTAAGAAATTACCTCGCCGATAATGTTAAAGGATACGGATTAAAAGAAGCGTCTCATTTTCTAAGAAATATAGGAAAATCAGATAACAAAATAGCAATTTTAGATAGACATATCCTTAACAATCTCAAATCATTAAAAATAATATACGAAAACAAAATAAAAACCAAAAATCATTATTTAGAAATAGAAAGAAAATTTATTGATTTCTCAAACAAAATCAACATTCCATTAGATGAGTTAGATTTGTTATTTTGGAGCATAAAAACCGGAGAAATTTTTAAATAAAAACTAATTCTCGATTGTCGCAGTTCGTAAATGAATAATAAAATAAAGCGCAGGCCTTCCCATATACTCAAAAATTGCTTTTTTGAGCTTTTCCTTTTCAAAATTTTTTGGTGCTTTTAATATTTTACACTCTAATTTTGAATCCGAAGGAATTCTCTTTAACCACTCTTTCCACTCATCAAGTTTCTCATACCTCTCAGGCAAATATAACTTTCCACCTTCCATGAAAATAGAATCATTAGCAACCTCAAACAAAAAATTTCTTAAAATATCATCATCTGGCGGTTCCAATATAATCGGCAACGAAATAATCGGCCAATTAATTTCAAATAAAAGTTTTGCATAATGTCTTCTCCCACCAAGAAATCTTGTCTCAAAAACAATCACATCACCCTCATCCAAAGGATAAAGTCCGTATTGATTAATTTGTTCAAGAAAATAATTTTTAATATCTTTGCTTTCTAAATGCATATTATTAAAAGGAGTTTAATCTTTAAACCATTATTATTATTTAATATATATTTTAGTTTCCCTATTCTCGCTTTTTTTTAAATAAATTTATATATCCCATAAAATAAAATAAATTATGGAAAAAAAGGTGATTGTAATAAGCCTTGGTGGCTCTCTAATAGTTCCTGAAAAGATAAACTTTAATTTTCTTAAAAAATTTAGAAAAGAACTAAGAAAAAATTACAAAAAATACAAATTCGTAGTAGTTTGTGGTGGCGGTTCTATCGCAAGAAAATATATTTCCATATTAAAACACGACAATAAATCAACAAAAGAAGAATCACTCGCAGGAATAAGGGCAACAAGAATGAATGCTTTGCTATTAATGCAATTATTTGGAAAAGAAGCAAATGATACTCTCCCTCTCGACATGAAACAAGTAAAATCTAATTTAGCAAAAAACAAAGTTGTTTTCTGCGGCGCATTGAGATTCACAAAAAACGCAACTTCCGATACAACCGCTGCAAAGCTCGCTCATTTTTTAAAATGTGATTTTATTAATATCACAAACGTAAAGGGACTTTACACTGACAATCCATTTGAAAATCCAAAAGCAAAATTTATACCATATGAAACATGGAAAGAGTTTGAAAAAAGAGCGTTAAGAAGAAAATATCACGCAGGACAGCATTTTGTTCTTGACCAAGACGCATCAACTATAATAAGGAAATATAAAATTAAAACATACATAATAGGACAAGATACAAGAAACATAACCAAAATATTACAAGGCAAAAAATTTGTCGGAACACTCATTTACGGATAAAGTTAATTATTAAAACCATAAAAACCACTTATTAAAATGATAATTACCCCAAACATAGAAAACGCAAAAAACCTCATAAAAAAAGAAAAAAAGCCAATTATAATTAAGGCGCAAGATGACAATTTTAACAGAAAAATTCTCGAATATGGAAAATTTGATGTTCTATTATCGTTAGAATTAGGAAAAAGAAAAGATTCCCTAAAACAAATGGATTCTGGATTAAATCATGTTCTTGCTAAAATTGCTGCTAAAAACCACATAGCAATTGGCATAGATATAAACGAAATAAATAATTTGAAAAATAAAGAAAAAGCAACAATTCTGGGGAGAATAATCCAAAATATAAAAATTTGTAGAAAATCCAAAACAAAACTAAAGCTATTTAATTACAAAGACAAAAGAAATGCTTTTTCCTTACTTCTATCGCTCGGGGCTTCAACGCCACAAGCAAAAGAGGCATTAGATTTTTAACCCCTTTTAACTTCTAAACAAGATGGAAAAAGAAACAGAAATTCAAAGAATTATAGAAACATTATCACCATTAGAAACAAAAATAATTCCATTTTTAAAAGAAGACATAGAAAAAATTAAAGAAAAATCTGGCTTAGATGAAGTATCCTTATTAAGAGCTCTAAAATTTTTAGAAAATAAAGGAATTATTAAAATTAAAACGGCAAAAAAAACGATTATTGATTTAGGAACCAATGGCATTTATTACAAAAAAAACTACCTTCCAGAAAGAAAATTGCTTCTTACCTTAGAAGAAAAAAACCATATTTCATTAGATGAAGCAAAAAAACTATCAAAATTATCAGACAACGAATTCAAAGTTTCAATAGGAGTATTAAAAGACAAGGCCCTCATTGAGCTAACTAATAATAAACTAACTCTAAAAGCAACTAAAGAAGAAATTATTAAAAAAATGCCAGAAGAATCGCTTCTTGAAATTCTACCAATTGAAAAAGAAAAATTAAAAGACGAGATGCTTCTCGCATTTGAAAATCTCAAAAAAAGAAAAGATATTATAGAAACCAAAGAAAAGAATATATTTGATTTTGAACTCACCGATTTAGGAAAAGAAATTGCAGGAAAAGAAATAAAATTAGATTTATTAGAAGAAGTTACGCCAGAAATGATAAAAGAGGGGGTAAAAGGCAAAAAATTTAGAAAATATGACCTGTCATATCCTGTCCCTCAAATTAACGGAGGAAAAAGACATTTCGTAAATCAATCAATAGAATACGCAAAAAAAATTTGGACAGATTTAGGATTTAAAGAAATGTCAGGCCCCCTAATAGATTCCTCATTTTGGATTTTTGATGCACTTTTTACGCCACAAGACCACCCTGCAAGAGAAATGCAAGATACTTTTTTTATTAAAAATATTCTCGCAAAATTGCCTGAAAAAAAATTAGTAAATGCAGTAAAGCAATCACACGAAAAAGGAATTGAAAAAAGCAAAGGTTGGAATTACGAATGGAAAGAAAAAGAAGCGCAAAAAGTTGTTCTAAGAACGCATACAACGGGATTGTCAGCACGCACACTATCCAAACTAAAAGAAGAAAACCTACCAGCAAAATATTTCGCAATAGGCAAAGTTTTTAGAAATGAAACAGTTGATTGGAGCCACGGTTTTGAGTTCTATCAAACAGAAGGAATTGTTATTGATAAAAATGCCACTTTCAGAAATTTACTCGGTTATTTAAAAGAATTCTATGAAAAAATGGGTTACAAAAAAATAAAATTTGTTCCGAGTTTTTTCCCTTATACAGAACCATCTGTTGAGATACAGATTTTTCATCCGGATAAAAAAATTTGGCTTGAATTGGGTGGGGCGGGGATTTTCCGTCCGGAATTAACGACTCCTTTGTTAGGCAAACCAATTCCAGTTTTAGCATGGGGCCAAGGTTTTGACAGAATTATCACAGAATTTTATAAAATAAAAGATTTGAGAGAAATGTATGCTAACGACATTAAAGAATTAAGAAATAAAAAAATATGGATAAAATAACCTAAAATGGCAACGCTCAACATATCAAAAAAAGAAATTGAAAAGCACATAAAATTAACTGAAGAAAACATAGAAAAAATAATGATGATGGGCATACCGATAGAAATATCTGAAGATAATGTAACGATAGAAATTACCCCAAATCGTCCAGATTTGCTTTCTTTACAAGGTTTGTTGAGATACATTAAGTCGTATTTAGGCAAAGAACCTGGATTAAAAAAATACAAAATAAATAAACCGGAAAAAAATTACAAAATTAAAATAGACTCTTCAGTTAATAACATTCGTCCTTATACTGTCTGTGCAATTATTAAAAATTTGAAATTTGATAACGAAAAAATAAAAGAAATTATTGACATCCAAGAAAAACTTCATGCAACAATAGGGAGAAACAGGAAAAAAGCAGCAATAGGAATCTACCCTCTTGAAAAAATAACACTCCCGATTAGATATGAAGCTCGTTCCCCAAACGAGATTAAGTTTATACCATTAGAAGCAAATGAAGAAATGAACGCATTAGAGATCTTACAGAGAACGCCAACTGGAAGAGAATACGCACACTTACTTGATTTTATGGAAAAATATCCAATATTTTTAGATGCAAAAGGTAAAATTCTATCAATGCCACCAATAATTAATAGCCAAGAAACAGGAAAAATAACACCCTCTACAAAAGACGTTTTCATTGAGTGTTCTGGTTCTGATTTTTTTATTTTAAAAAAAATCCTGAACATTATTGTTAGTGCACTTATAGACCTCGGCGGAAAAGCTTATGCTATGGAACTTGAATATGGCAAAAACAAAATAACAACACCCGATTTTACTCCTGAAAAAATGAAAATTTCTCTTGAAAACGCAAACAAACTTTTAGGACTAAATTTAAAAGAAAAGGATTTAGAGAAACTTCTTCCGAGGATGGGTTATAACTATAAAAATGGAAAAATAGAGATTCCTGCATGGAGAACAGATATTTTACATGAAGTTGATATTATAGAAGATATTGCAATTGCATATGGATACGACAATTTCATTCCAGAAATACCAAAAGTTGCAACAATAGGCGAGGAATCAAAAGAAACCAAAATAGAATCAAAAATAGCTGAAACACTAATTGGGTTAGGACTAATAGAAACATCATCATACCATTTAATAAAAATAGATGAAGCAAAGAAAGCAAAGTTAAAAGAAAACGAAAAAATAGAATTAGAAACATCTAAAACAGAATTTAAATTAGTTAGGCCAAATCTTCTCATTCCATCATTAAGAATATTTGCAGAAAATAAAGATAACGAATACCCTCAAAAAATATTTGAAATAGGAACAATATTTGAAAAAGATAATAAAACAGAAACAGGAATAAAAGAAACAAAGCACTTATTAATAGCGCTCTCTCCAGGAAATTTTACAGAAATAAAACAAACATTTGATTATCTATCAAGAATGCTTGACATAAAATACGAGATAGAACAAACAGAAAGACAAGGACTAATAGAAGGCAGAACAGGCAAAATAATAATAAACAACAAAGAAACCGGATTTATCGGAGAAGTCCATCCAGAAACATTAAAAGAGTGGAACATAAAACTCCCAGTGGCACTTTTAGAAATTTCATTAGAAGAAATCTTCAAATGCTTCTAACATTTATTTACCCAAAATAACTCTTTCCTCTCTCGCCATTTGATAATTTCGGCATCTTAATATCATTTATGATTTTTTTATAAGAAGGTTTTATTATATCCCACTTCTCGCATATAAGTTTAATTACCTCTGCCTCCCTCTTTTCTTCATACTCCATCTCAATTTCTAAAGCACTTAAAACTAATTCTGATAACATCCCATATATTTTTTCTATTTCTTTCTTGTCGTTTAATGTCATTGATTTAAGATAAACCATATACATCCTCGGAGCACCAACAGGATTTAATAATATCTCAATAAAACTCAATAGATTAACTACTTTCTCCATCATAACTTTCCTTATCAACCTTAACAAACACTTGCTTTCACTATCAATTTTTTCTATCTCAAAATCATTATTTAGTGTATTAAAATCCTCTAAACCATACTTTTTTGCTAGTAAATTATATTCCTTCTCTAAATCTTTTAATGTCAATGTCATTTTAAGTTATAAAGCACCAATTCATTATTTAAATTTATGGCTTTCATATAATCCAATAAAAGTTTAACTTGTTTTTTTAAATTGGTTTTTTTTAAAATCTTCAACAAACTTTTTAAAATCCCCCCTTTCTATTGCCCTCCTCGCATTTTCCATTAATTTTTGCAAAAAATAAAGATTGTGATAAGAAGCCAATCTCAATCCTACCCCCTCTTCGCTTAATAATAAATGTCTTATATAAGCCCTTGTATAATTTTTACACACAAAACAATCACAATTATTGTCAAGAGAGGTTTTGTCTTCTCTAAACTTTCCTGCTTTTATATTGATTCTCCCTTCGCTTGTAAAAATAGCCCCTCTTCTTGCATTCTGTGTTGGAAATCTTGAGTCAAAAATATCACATCCTCTTGAAATTGCTTCCAATAATTCTATAGGTTCTCCTGCACCCATAAGATAAACTGGCTTCTCCTCTGGAATAAATTCCTTGCATACCTCAATCATTCTATACTCATCTTCCTTTTTCTCTCCTAACGCCAATCCACCTATTGAATAGCCATCAAAATTAAGCATTACTAAATCTCTCGCAGAAATCTTTCTCAAATCCTCGTGTATTCCACCTTGGATTATGCCAAACAATAATTGCCTCTCGTTTTTTAATAAATTTGATTGTAATTTATCATGATATTCCTTACACTTTCTCGCCCAAAGAAATGTCTTTCTTACAGATTCTGCAACGCTCTCTTTTGTCTCAGAAATAAGAGGCATTGAATCAAGAGACATTGCAACATCGCTTCCTAAATTAAACTGAATCTCCATTGCTTTTTCAGGAGTTATAAAAATCTTTTCCAAATTATATGGATTCCTAAAAAAAATTCCATCTTCTTTTGATTTTATGTATAACCGCTTTGAATACATTTGAAAACCGCCAGAATCTGTAAAACTTATTCCATTAAAATTCATAAACTTAGCAATTCCGCCAAATTTTTTTATTACCTCTACGCCTGGCCTTAACGAAAGAATAAAAGAATTTGAGATTATTGCTTTTGAACCCATTTTATGCAAATCGCAAGAAGAAATGTGCTTAACACTTGTTTTTGTCGCAACAGGCATAAAAAAAGGTGTCTCTATCTTTCCAGATTTAGTATATAAAACCCCGACTCTTGCTTTTGTTCCACTATCCTTATATTTAATCTCAAACACATTATTAACCATATAAATCCTCAAAAATAAGTATATAAAAACTAATCGTCAAAATCAATTTTTACACAAGTTAATTCTTTACAACAAGGATTAAACAAAAGTGCTAACATAACGCTATATAATCTTCCTACAAATTTCAAAGATCCAATTATAGCAAGAAATGGTGAATTATGCCCGTCAAGAATTTGTTATAACTTCACATCACTAAATGAAGGTAATGTTACATTTAATGTAACTGAATGGACTTATTACTCAATAAAAGAACGTCCAACAACTGAAAAAGAAACAACAGGAAAAACAACAACAATAAAAAACGAAACAGAGAGTGGAACAACAGGGATATATAAAGAGAACGATTTAGAAAAAATAGGAGAAATTAACGAAATTGTTTCAATTAATTCAAAAATAAAATTTAAACTTAAAAAGATAGAACATGAATTCTCAATAACTGATATGACAGAAACAACAGCAGACATATTAATCCAATCAACACCAATAACAGCCACATTGGAAGTGGGAAAATCAGAAAAATTTGAACTAACAAATGACGATTACTATGATTTATTAGTAAAAATAAATTCAATAGACATAAGAAAATCAAAAGCAAGCGTAACACTAAAATATATTCACGAACAAATCCAAAAAGAATTGCCTGCTCCAATTCCAACACCTATTCCTGAAAAAAAACCAGAATTAGAAAAAGCAATAATTAAGTTAGCGCTTATAATAATTGCAATTACTTTAATTCAAATGATAATAAACAAAATATCAATATCAAAATCTAAACTAAAAAGCCTCTGCCGAGAATTGAACTCGGGACCTCTTCCTGTTTGGTTTTAATCTTACCAAGGAAGCGCTCTTACCAACTGAGCTACAGAGGCTGAATGAGTTCACAAGATTATCACTCAAATTATAATGATTTATCTCATGAACTATAGCCCTGCCAGGATTCGAACCTGGGTCCCGGGAGCCAGAGTCCCGGATCCTTGACCGCTAGACTACAGGGCTATAACTTAATTAAAAGACAAATTTCTTTTAAATATTTGCTCTTTAGAACCTATTAATTATGGTAATATTAAACCCTACCAAAAAATTAAAACAGATTTGCAAACATAATCTAAAAAGGTAAAATATTTAATGTATATAAAAATTATAAAAAAGCAAAACATTAATTTTATTTGAATTAAGATACAAAAATTAATGTTCTATTTACTAATATTAACAAAGAACGCTCTTGTAAAAGTTTTTATATATCTTACTCTTAACAAAAAAGAGGTTGAAAATGGCAAATTGGATAATTATCCTTCTAATTGTTATGGTTGCATTGATTATCCTAATAAAATTTAAAGAAATTAGGCATAAAATTCTCTATCTTGCTCTTGCAATAATTATAACATTATTCGTTTTTTCATTCGGTTATATTTATTTTAAAAGCAATAGCTCTATCTCAACTTACGAAGGATTCATTCAAGTAGGAAAAATATATCTTAACTGGCTCTCTAACATTGGAAAAAACTTCGGCACAATAACAAGTTATGCAATAAAGCAAGATTGGGGATTAAATTTAAGCAATTTTAGCATAAAATGAAACTTGCCATGTTCATTGTGATATTTCTCCTGATAGGGGCTTTTTTTATAATTAGCAACAATAATCTACACCTAACTAATAACAGTGAAGCAAACAAATTCATAGAACTTTATTATAATTGGTTTATTAAATTAAAAAACAACACAAAAACAATTTCTTCTTATGTGATTAAATTAGAATGGCTTCCTAATAATCCAAGATAGAAATGCTTGAATTTATAATATTTATTCAATCTAATTCAACAAACCAAGAACTAAAGATTTCTGCTTTGCAACATTGCATTAAAACTTAATCCTTATTTCATTAAAAGAAATAGATAGCGATTAAGAGGTTCCACTCACACATTCCACGTTCAACCCCCAAATCACGCCCCGCAGAATTTTTATTTTATTTACCAACAATCCTTCTACTCCATCGCTTCAGCTCTGATTTTTGTCCCAAAAAATTCAGGAATTTTACTAAGTGTAGAGGACAAACTCTTCAGAATATTTTTCTCTTCAAAAACCATATATAATAATATATGATAGTTGCAATTTATTGATTTTAACTAAAATAGATTATCAATAAGTAACCTTTATAAATTATAATTTATTATGTAAAATATGACTGAAAAAGAAATAGGTAGGGTATCAACTTACTTTAGCCAAGTAGGAGTCGCTGCAATTAAACTTAGCGGCAAGCTTAAACTAGGAGATAGAATACACATAAAAGGACACACAACTGACTTTGAACAATTAGTAGATAGCATGCAAATCAACAAAAAAGACATAAAAGAAGCTAAAAAAGGTGACGAGGTCGGCATAAAAGTAAATGATAAAACCCGCCCAAACGATGTTGTTTTTTTAGTTGAATAAAGATTTTACTTTCAAAAAAACATTAATCTAAATTAAGAATAAATTAATTTAATACTCAACAATTTTAATTATTTAATAAAAGCCATAACAAAACCAAAACTAATTATCAAATATAATTTAGTTTTCTAAAATTAAAAGATAAAAGAATCATTTAATTAATATCTAAAAACCAAACAAGCTTGCAAAACAAATTTTTGATTTTTCAAACTTAAAGTTTTTGTTTTACCATATCATACTTTGAAAACCCGCCAAAATATTTATAAACATCTATAACAATAAAACATAAAGAGGTGAAAAAATGACAAAATCTAATCTTCAAACTCTTATTAAATCGCTTAACGAAAAACAACAAGCATATGTTAATTTAAACTTAAAAAATCCTACAAACGGAGAGTATTTGCTAACCGTATTCCACCTAATTCCAGGAAAAGACATGAACATTTTGCAAGCAGCTTCAGAAGTTGCAGCTGAAAGCTCAACAGGAACAAACTTTAAAGTTAATACAGAGACGCCTTTTTCAAGAGAGATGAACGCGCTTGTCTATCAACTTGACTTAAAAAGAAATCTTGTCTGGATTGCATATCCTTGGAGATTGTTTGATAGAAAAGGAAATGTTCAAAACATCCTAACATATATAGTAGGAAACATTCTTGGAATGAAAGAAATTTCTGCCTTAAAGTTATTAGATGTTTGGTTTCCGCCAGCAATGCTCGAACAATATGATGGTCCAAGTTATACAATAGATGACATGAGAAAATACCTTAATGTCTATGAAAGGCCAATTTTAGGAACAATTATCAAACCAAAAATGGGACTTACTGCCTCAGAATATGCAGAAGTTTGCTATGACTTCTGGGTGGGCGGCGGAGATTTTGTTAAAAATGACGAACCGCAAGCAAATCAAGATTTCTGCCCATATGACAAAATGGTCCAATATGTAAAAAAAGCGATGGATAAAGCAGTCAAAGAAACCGGAAAAAAGAAAGTGCACTCATTTAATGTCTCTGCATCAGATTTTGACGAGATGATTAAAAGATGCGAATTAATAAGAAACGCGGGTTTTGAAAAAGGAAGTTACGCTTTCCTAATTGACGGCATTACAGCAGGTTGGATGGCTGTCCAAACGCTAAGAAGAAGATATCCGGACGTATTTATCCACTTCCATAGAGCAGGACACGGCGGATTTACTCGTCCAGAAAATCCAATAGGATTTAGCGTTTTAGTTCTTTCAAAATTTGCCCGTCTTGCAGGAGTTTCTGGAATTCACACAGGCACAGCAGGCGTTGGGAAGATGAAAGGTTCACCAGAAGAAGACATTGTTGCAGCACATAATATTCAATATTTCAAATCAAAAGGACACTTCTTCATGCAAGAATGGACAAAAATTCCTGAAAAAGACAAAGACGCAATTAAACTCGTTCATGAAGATTTAGCCCATCATGTTATTTTAGAAGATGACTCTTGGAGAGGAATTAAAAAATGTTGCCCGATAATTTCCGGCGGATTAAATCCTACAAAATTAAAACCATTCATAGAAATAATGGGTAATGTTGATTTTATAACAACTATGGGAGCAGGAGTTCATGCCCACCCAGATGGAACAAGAGCAGGAGCAACAGCATTAGTTCAAGCATGCGAAGCTTATAAAAAGAATATAGACATCCACGAATATGCAAAAACCCATAAAGAATTGGCAAAATCAATAGAATTCTTTGAAAAAAAGAAAGAAAGTGCCATAAAAATAGCAATGAAAATTGAAAAAGCGGCATAAACCTATTCCAAAAACTTAATAATTTAGTTTTCTCTTTGTAATTTATGATAACTAAAATTTTTAATCAAAAACAAATTAAAAAAGCAGCAAAACTAATTAAAAAAGGAGAATTAGTTGCTTTTCCAACAGAAACAGTCTATGGTTTAGGAGCAAATGCGTTTGACTCTAACGCAGTTAAAAAAATATTTATCGCAAAAGGTAGGCCCTATGACAACCCGCTAATAGTCCATATCGCAAAAAAAGAACAATTAAACGAAATAGCTAAAATTTCAAAAAAACAAAAGAAAAATTTAAACAAATTAATTCAAAAATTTTGGCCAGGTCCCCTAACAATAGTTCTAAAAAAGAAAAATGTAATTCCAAAAGAAGTTAGCGCAGGTTTGGATAGTGTTGCAATAAGAATGCCAAATCACCGAATTGCGTTAAATTTAATTAAATATTCAAAAGTACCAATTGCCGCCCCATCTGCTAATATCTCAGGAAAGCCGTCCGGAACTTGTTTTCAAGACGTCTATGATGATTTTAACGGAAAAATCGCAGGTATAATTAAATCAAATGAATGTAAAATAGGATTAGAGTCAACTGTTATTGACTTAACAACAAAAAACCCTCTCTTGTTAAGACCCGGCGGAACCGATTTTGAATCTTTAAAAAAATTACTTCCTAACTTAAAAATCGCATCTGAAAAATCAAACAAACCAAAATCCCCTGGAATGAAATACAAACATTATTCTCCAGACGCAAAAGTGATATTATTTGAAAAAACTGCCAAATCAAAAATCAAAGATTTTTCCAACAAACTAAAAAAAGAAAACAAATCTTTTATTTTAATAAATCCAAAAAAAATTAAAAATTTTCCAAGAAAAATGTTTAGAATTTTTAGAAATTGTGACAGAAAAAAAATTGAATATGTTTTAATTCCTGCAGTTGAAGAAAGAGGAATTTATCTTGCAGTTATGAACAGATTAAGAAAAAGTTCCTCTAAAATAATTAAATAATCACACTAATTTAAAAACTCCATTACAATAAAATATTTTAATATCTTATTTTAGGTTTTTTTATGAACAATTTTAAAGAACATAGAATTTTAGAAAAAATAAAAGACGGTTCAATTATTATCTATCCAACAGATACAGTTTATGGAATTGGTTGCAATGCCTTGATAAAAGAATCTGTTGAAAAAATCAAAAAAATAAAAGCAAACGAAAACAATAAATCTTTTTCAATAATTGCTCCATCAAAAGAATGGATTTATCAACACACAAAAGCAACGCCAGAATTAGTGGAAAAATATTTGCCCGGAAAATACACTCTCATATTAGAAAAAAAAGACCCTGAATTCTTATCACATGTCTCTCCATCAAATAAAATCGGAATAAGAATTCCGTCTCATAAAATTGCAAAACTAATTGAAAAAGCAGGAGTCCCATTCTTAACAGCACCAGCAAACTTATCTGAAAAAAATCCTGCATCATCAATAGACGAAATAAATCGCGAAATATTCATAGAGGCTGATATAGTAATAAATGGTGGTAAATTACCAGGGGCTTTATCAACAATCGTTTTTCAAGATGGCACAGAAATACAAAGACAAACTTAAATCAATCTAACAAACATTAATCTTTTAAACTATGTTAATATTTCTTAATTAGGCCCTTGTAGTCTAGAGGCCAAGGACGGCGCCCTCTCGTATGCCGAGGTTGAGTCGTTGAGATGTTAACCTCAGTCCTCTTCAGGACAGGCTATTCAAATTATTGCCTTATTATAGCGCGCTTTCTAGCGCGTTTTTAATGGCGATGGAGAACGGCGCAGACCCGGGTTCAAATCCCGGCGAGGGCATTTCTCCCACTAAAAATAAAGTAAATGATTAAGTCACTAAATTTAAGCAAATAAAATTAGAAAACTAACAATAATAATTAACTAATTTCAAAATTTTGATTTAATTAGAACATTAAATTACCAAAACAAATTAATGACATATTAAAAATCATATATTATTTTAAATGGAATACAAAATCTAACTTGCTAATTTTCAAACAACAATACTTAAAACCACCATCTCCTTATGATAATTATGGGTGGAAAAACATTAAAATTTCCAAAAAGAAAAAAATTCGTAAGAGAACAAAAAGAAGGCGAAGTTAAAGAAACCCTCATAACAGAAGAAGAACACAAAAAGCGTGTTGATTTGCTAAAATCTTTAGGACTATTAAAAGAAACCAATGACAAAAACAAATCAAATGAAATAGAAAAGGCAAGAGAATAAAGACAAAACATCACCAAAATGTTCTTGCAAGTTTTTTCTGTGCTTTTTGAACAAGTCCTCAAAAGGTTTCAACGCTTTTATAACATCATCATCAGCCAGTTTTTTAAGAGCATTTGTTTCTTCAGGTTTTGCTGCGCTTGGTGTGTCAACAAGTGCGGTGTTCTCAAAGCTTAAGTCTGTTTTCGTTAATTGTTTTGTTATCCCATTACGCGAACTCCCTTCAATGCACGAAATAGAAGTTGATTCGTAAGCAAACGAAACAGCAAGAACAGGGCTGACGCTTGCTAACACAAATAATACAATAATTATGCTTAACTGCATTATTTGGTGTTTTTTATTGAGCATTTTTAATATGCCTAAAACCTGTAAGTGCGAATAATAATACTGTTATTTGGGTGATTGGAATTTTTATTTTTCCAAGCGAATAAGTGTTAATGAGTATGCTGATTGCGTGCAATGAAATCAATATTGTTAGCATGATCAGCGCCCACTTTTTGAATTTTAGTAAGTTGTATGCTGAGATTATTCCTGCGCTTACAAAAATGATGCTTGAAATTATGTTGATGCTGAAAAAGAGAACGCCTCCATAAAGTTCTACTAATTCATTTTTTCCGATTATGAAAAGAAAAGGAAGTGCAATAAGTCGCCATCCAAAATAAAAGAACATAAAGAAAGCCAAAAATTTCAAATACTTTCTTGAATTTCCTATTTTTGTATCAATTTTATTTTTCATTTTTTTGTCCCAACAAATTTTCAGTGCATATTTCTTCAGCATCCCAATGCTCTTTAACATCAGATGGTTTTAGTATAGATATCAATTCCTTAACTAAGCCAACTATCAAATTACGATTCGCAATATTATCACCAAACACAATAGGATAAGCAAAAACACCATCTACACTTATGACAATATTCAACTCGCCTTCATTAAGTTCTACAAGCGTGAAATGATCTATTGGAGAAACATTATAGAATGAAACGCGTATTTCAATATATTTTTCTTTTGGCTCAGGAGGATTATCAAACCTTAGATATCCGCTTCCTCCACTAAGAACAACCTTTTCTGCCTCTTCAAATGGACCACTTCTACAATCAAGTCCATCGTAAAATCCACCAATAGGGTTATAACTAAGCCCGAATTTTTTACAGACCTCACTAACTATTTTTAGAGCTTCCTTTCTAGACTTTTTAATGCCCATTAGTCTAAAATAATAATCTGAGCTCATTATTCAATCACCTCCCAGCTTACTCCTTTTGTAGATAAGAACTGTTGCATATCAAGCTTTTCTCTCAGCTCAATTACATTCTC
>JAOAJC010000030.1 GCA_026414385.1 Candidatus Pacearchaeota archaeon
TACACACTCCATCTGCTTCCATCAAACTTTGCGAGTCCTTTCTCACTTGAGGTTTGCAATCCAACCCATACATTTCCAGCGCTATCTATTGTTATTGCGTAAATCCAATTATAGCCAGCCCAATATCTAGTCCAATTTGTCCCATCAAACTTTGCAAGACCACCTCCACTTGTTCCAATCCATATATGCCCTTGTCTATCTATTGCTATAGCGCTGACAGTGTTATGCGGTAAACCCGAATTCGTTGTGTTATAAACAGTCCAATTTGTCCCATCAAACTTGGCGAGGCCTTTCCCACCACCTACAAGCTCACCTGTTCCAATCCATATATGCCCTTGTCTATCTATTGCTATAGCGCTGACAGTGTTATGTGGTAAACCCGAATTCGTTGTGTTATAAATAGTCCAATTTGTCCCATCAAATTTCGCAAGACCATTCCCTGTCCCAATCCACTTATTTCCTTGTCCATCTATTGCTATCGCATTAACGGTATTATTTGGCAATCTTGAATTTGATGTGTTATAAACAGTCCAATTTGTCCCATCAAA
>JAOAJC010000031.1 GCA_026414385.1 Candidatus Pacearchaeota archaeon
ACTCCTCTATTCATTTTATGCAACAGAAAAAGCTTATTGTATAATATGAATTCGGATCAAGCGTTGCATTCCTTAACTCCTCTATTCATTTTATGCAACATAGTTATTAATACCGATTAACCTTAATAAATCTTCGTTGCATTCCTTAACTCCTCTATTCATTTTATGCAACTGTATGGCAAAAGTTTGAACTATTTCGCCATTTACAGGTTGCATTCCTTAACTCCTCTATTCATTTTATGCAACAACCGAAAAACATAGATAAAAAAATAATCCAATTTGAGTTGCATTCCTTAACTCCTCTATTCATTTTATGCAACAATGAAACTTAAACAACTTGGTGTGAAAGCGGAAGATTTATGTTGCATTCCTTAACTCCTCTATTCATTTTATGCAACTCTTCACCATTTTTTCACCCCTAAAAAAAGAGAANATTGTTGCATTCCTTAACTCCTCTATTCATTTTATGCAACTACCCAATTCTTTATGTATGAAATTGTGTTTGTTGGTTGCATTCCTTAACTCCTCTA
>JAOAJC010000032.1 GCA_026414385.1 Candidatus Pacearchaeota archaeon
GGCCTCCACCTGTCCCAATCCACATGTTACCTTGGGCATCGATTTCGATTGCAAAAACATAATTATTTGGCAAACCAGAATTTGAAGTGTTATACACTATCCAATTTGTCCCATCAAACTTTGCAAGGCCTCTCCAAGTCCCAATCCACCTGTTACCTTGGGCATCTATAGCAAGTGCATGAACATCATTATCTGGCAAACCAGAATTTGAAGTGTTATACACTGTCCAATTTGTCCCATCAAACTTTGCAAGTCCTCCTCCAGTGTCCCAATCCACTTGTTACCTTGGGCATCTATGGCAATTGAATAAACACTATTACTTGGCAAACCAGAATTTGAAGTGTTATACACTGTCCAATTTGTCCCATCAAACTTTGCAAGTCCTCCTGCTGTCCCAATCCACTTGTTACCTTGGGCATCTATAGCAAGTGAAAGAACATCATTATATGGCAAACCAGAATTTGAAGTGTAGTATACTGTCCAATTTGTCCCATCAAACTTTGCAAGTCCTCCTCCCAAAGTC
>JAOAJC010000033.1 GCA_026414385.1 Candidatus Pacearchaeota archaeon
GAAGGTAATGGAAATTATATGTGAATATGACGGGTCAAATTGGTTAACATCATATACAAATGAAGTATAAAGGTCGCTTAATTATACATATGTAAAATGCCATCAATAAAACAAACATATAATACAGAAGAAACATTAACAATAACTTTGGCTTCTTTGGCTAATAACACTGGCAGGGCTTCAACTGCTATAAATAATACTTCATTAAGAGCAATTTCAACAGATATAAGAGTAAGAATAAGAACTGGTGCTTCTGGAGTATCTTCAACCGGCTATGTTTCTGTTTGGCTTTTAAGGTCTTTTGACGGAAGCGTATATGATGATGGATTTGCTGGAACAGATGGAGCGTGGACGCCAAAAAACGCAGAAATTATTGGATATATAGAAGCAAATGCCAACGCCACAACATATGATAAATTTTTTTCTTTATCAAAGTTGGGTATTGAACTATCTCCGTATTTTGCAATAGGTATTTATAATGCCACAGGTGCTGCATTAGATAGCAC
>JAOAJC010000034.1 GCA_026414385.1 Candidatus Pacearchaeota archaeon
CAATAAAAGAGGCATCAGAAAAGATTGTCCGATGGGATCCTTATGACACCAACAAATCCGCAGACTGGTTTGACCCTGAATGGATGTTCGGGATAAGGGATGGGTTTGATATTGTCATTGGAAACCCACCTCATGGCGCAAATATGTCAGAATATATTGGAAAAATAGAATCTATTTATAGACACTATGATTCAAGGAAAAATTCTGCGAGTTTTTTTATCTCTTTGATAAATAGCCTTTTAAGACCCAATGGTATAGTAGCGTATATTATTCCAAAATCATTAACTTATGTAGATGGGTGGAAACCAACGAGAAATTTTATTTTAAACAACAATCAACTCCTTATAGTTCTTGATATAAGTAAATCTTTTGAAAATGTTTTGTTAGAACAAGTTGTTGTGGTTTTTAAAAGAAATGCACAAAAAAATAATTATACAATAAAGACAGGAAGTGGGTGGGATAAAACAGTTAATATTACGGGGGAAATTAATAAGGCTATCAT
>JAOAJC010000035.1 GCA_026414385.1 Candidatus Pacearchaeota archaeon
CTTTAACAAATGCCTGGTATCTATAAGTTCCACTAGTTAAATTTGATTGATTTATATACAAATTCCACTTATCAACATCATACTTATACAAATTAGAATAATATTGTTGTCGTATTTCACTTATATTCATACTTCTATTCCATATCCTTATTTCATCTATTGTCCCATTGAATGGAAGAGAACCCGGATTATGCGCTATAAACAAATAAGTTATTGTTGAACCCCAATTAGAATTAGTTCCTGTAGCAGAACTTCTTAAAATTGAATCTACATAAAAGCTTGCATTAGTTCCATTATAAGTTAATAGAACATGATGCCAATTATTATCGCAAATATTCGTTGGTCCGAGCGCAGTCGTAAATGGCCAAATATATCCTTGTATGTTACAACTTGATGAAGAAAATACAATTCCCGGAGTATAACTACCAGAAGATATTGAATCAGAAACCATTAAAACTCTCGCACTTTGACTATCATTAACTTTTATCCATGTGCTTAAT
>JAOAJC010000003.1 GCA_026414385.1 Candidatus Pacearchaeota archaeon
GCTGGATGGTATTATGCATCAAATGACTATTATTGGCAGGGTAGTTATTATAATTGGGCTAATCTTTTAAAGAGATTTCCAACTGTAGAGGGGTCTATAACTGACATAGCAAACTATGATGTTTCACCAGGCTATGCATTAACTACTGTTAGTAATGGATTGAACATGATTTATTGGGGTGGACCAACTAGGGGATGGAGACAGACACCTTCAAGCGTTCCTGGAGTAAAGCTATTAGGATTTAGTGCTATACCTGGAAATTTAAGTGCTGCAGTTAAAAATGGAAAGATGTTGTTGTTATCAACACATCCGGAAGCTTATGAAAATGATGGCATAGTTGGATTGTCGACAGAACAAAGAATAGAGAACTATAAGTGGCTTGCTAATGCGATAAATGATGTTGCTGGAACTAATTTCTATGTTCCTCCATATAAACAATGCATTGACGGCATAGATAACGATGGTGATGGATTTATTGATTATTCATCGGATCCTGGATGTTCATCTGCACTTGATGACAACGAATCTGATAATCCACAATGCAGTGATGGAATAGATAATGATGGAGATAATCTTGTTGACTATCCAAATGATTCTGACTGCACTTCATTAAGAGATAACAGTGAGTATTATGTTAGCGGACCAATAGAATTGCTAAATGAGAGTTTTGAATCTGGAAGTTTAACTGAATGGACATTAATAACTGCAAGTGGGGCTAATCCATGGACAAGAGCTACAACAAATCCATATCAGGGAACATATTATGCAGAGGCGATGCCACAATCAACTACAGAACCAGCGAGTGTTATGGAAAAAACAATATCTACCTCTGGGTATGAGAACATAAGGTTCAATTATTACAGAAGGCTTATTGGTTTAGATCCTGCTGATGAATTTAAAGCAAAGTGGTATGATGGTTCAACATGGTATGTTCTTGAAGAGACGGCGAGCAATTCTGCGAATGATGCGAATTATGTATTCAAGAACTTTTCATTACCATCAAGTGCAAACAACAATCCTAACTTTAAGATAAGATTTGAGTGCACTGCTGGAGCAGTTAGTGAATTTTGTAGAGTTGATAATGTGAAAATTATTGCCAACTAAATTTCTATTTTTTTCTTTTTTTTATTTTTAATAAAAATATAGAATTTGTATAGCCTAAATTATCCTTTCATAACTGCAATTGGGATTAATCTTGCGACTAAATTACCAATGCCTGCTTCATGCGAAACCCTAACAACCTCATCAACATCTTTATAGGCTTCTGGGGCTTCTTCCAAAATTGCTTTTTTACTAAGGGTTTCAAGGAGAACATCTTTTTGTTTTAATTCATTTTCAATCTTTTCTATTGTTAATTCTCTTTTTGCTTTTGCTCTGCTTTCAACTCTACCTGCGCCATGTGCTGTTGAACCGAAACTAACTTCTTCTGCTTTCGTTGTTCCTACTAAAACATAAGATGCTGTTCCCATGCTTCCTGGAATTAGAACAGGTTGTCCTATTTCCCGATATTTTTCAGGAATTTCTTTTCTACCTGGGCCGAAGCTTCTCGTGGCCCCTTTTCTATGCACGCAAAGAGTCATTTGTTTTCCATTAACTTTATGTTCTTCTATTTTTGCGATATTATGACAGACGTCATAAATAAGACTTATCTCGGATTTAGGGAAAAATTTTTTGAAAACGTTTCTTACATAGTGCATTATCATTTGCCTATTTGCAAAAGCAAAATTAACTGCGCAATTCATGGCAGAAAGATATTTTTGCCCTAATTCAGAATTAATTGGAGCATTAATTAACTCCCTATCTGGAAGATTTGAAAAACCATATTTTTTTTCCATTAACCTTATATAATCGCTTGCTATTTGATGCCCTAAACCTCTGCTTCCACAATGAATCATTATAGTTATGTTTTCTTTGTCTAATCCAAACTCTTTTGCAATTTTTTCGTCATAGATTTTGTCTATTTTTTCTATTTCAAGAAAATGGTTTCCAGCACCGAGCGTGCCTAATTGTGGCAATCCACGAGCTATTGCTTTTTGCGAGACATCTTTTGGATTTGCGTTTTTCATTCTCCCATTTTCTTCTGTATGTAATAAATCTTCTTTTGTCCCCATACCTTTTTCAATAACCCACTCTGCTCCCTTTTTCATAACTTCAATAATTTCTTCTTTTGGGTGTGCATCTCTTCCCATACCAACTCCCGAAGGAATTGCTCTGAAAATGTCATGTAAAATTTCTTTTCTTTTTTTAAGAAATTCGTTAAGAGGAATGTTTGTTGTTAAAAGACGAACTCCACAATTAATATCATAACCCACTCCACCGGGAGAAATAATGCCTTTTTCTATGTCAAATGCTGCTACTCCCCCAATTGGGAAGCCATAACCTTGGTGTGCATCTGGCAAAGCAATTGCTTTTTTAACAATACCTTGTAACATTGAAACATTTTGAATTTGTTTTAGAGTATTGTCATTTTTCATATCTTCTAAAAGTTTTTCAGAAGCATAAATTGTAACCGGGACTTTCATATTTCCTATTTTTGGAATTTCCCATTCAAAATCAGATATTTTTTTAAGTTCCATATTAAACGTCAATTACAAATTCTATAATAAATTTTTTGTTTTCTTTTTTAATAAGCATTTCGTTATATGTTATTGCCTTAACATCGTTAGTAAATAAGTAATTAGAAGCTTTATCACCGATAATGGTTGCTTTCAATAAGAATTTATTTTTTAATTTTGCAATCTCTATTTTTTTAATTTTTGAGATTATGAAATCTTTTGCGTCCAACAAATACAAAAATTGTTCTAAAAATTCATATAATAAAGATTGTTCGTCTTCTGATTTTATTAATATGTTTTTTTGAATTTTTGGTTTGATTTTTATCTCGGTTATTACTTCTTTTAATGCGAGCGCACAATTCTTAAATGCGTTTTCAAGAGAAGAACCATATGCCCTTATTTTGACATCAGCAGTGTGTGGCAAAAATTCAAATGACGGACTCTTTTTCATTTAACTATAAGTTTTGATAGGTTTATAAATAAATTTGTTTTTGTTGTCAGATGAAAAGAGCAATTGAAATTTTATCATTGATTATTTTATTAATCGTATTTAGTTTTAGCATTTATGTTTTATGGTTGAATTTGTATGATGGAAAAGCAAAATATTCTGAATTTTCAACTAATGAATCTTTTAAGAATTTTAGTTATTTGAGCAATGTGAGTTATCAGTTTTATCCAAACATGAGGTATAGGAGCAATGAGATAAGTTATTTAATTGATAATTTGTGCACTGAAAAGAAAAAAGAAAGTGTTATGAGGGCATTTGAAATATTAAGCGAAAAGACGATATTAAGGTTTTATCCTGGAAAAGACAAGGGAGAAATAATCGTGCTTTGTTCAAATATTTCAAATGGTAAATTGGATAAAGAAAGGCATTTTATTGCTGGGGAGGGTGGGGCTAGTGAGATTATAAACGCAACTGTTTTTGCGATAATAACTGAGGGAAAAATTTCTCTTTATAGAGAGGAGAGGTGCGAAAAACCAAAAGTTGCGATACATGAGATATTTCATGCATTAGGATTTGAACATAATAACAATACTTTAAGCATATTATATCCTGTTAGTGATTGTGAGCAAGAGATTGACGATTATTTAGTTGAGGAAATAAATAGGTTGTATTCTATTAAGAGCGAGCCAGATTTAGTTATTGAGAGCATAAGTGCAAATAGGACTGGAATTTATCTTAATTATGTTATAAAAATAGCAAATTATGGGTTGAGAGAAAGCAAAAACGCAACATTAAAGGTGTTTAGTGGTGATAAAATGATAACTAATTATGACTTGGCGGAGGTAGGGCTAGGTATGAAAAGAATAATAACTGCGCAAAACATTAAATTAGGGAAGAGTTATAAAAAAATAGAGTTTGTCATAGAACCAGGCAAAAACGAATCAGATTTAGACATTACAAATAACAAAGCTGAGATTTTTAGTATAGATAGTTGAGAGTATGGAAGAGATAACAAAATAACATTTAAATATTGTTTAATATACATTTATCTATATTAAAGTGATAAAAGAGGTAATATGGTAGAAAAAGATCAAATAATAAAAGAGAAATTGGATTATTCTGGGTTGTTTGATTTTGCAGCATTTTATAAATATATGCATGATTGGTTTAAAGACGAACAATATGGAGTTATTGAGGAAAAATATTCTGAAAAGATTAGTGGAAATGCGAGAGATATTGGGATAGAATGGAAGGCGATGAAAAATATTTCAGATTATTTCAGGATAGAACATGGCATTAAAATCGATGTTTCTGGACTAACGGAAGTTGAAGTAGAAATCGATGGAAAGAAAAAGAAAATGAACAAAGGTAAAATCGCAATCGAGATAAAAGGCATATTAGTAAAAGATTATGAAAATAAGTGGGATGCTCAACCATTTTTAAGATTTTTAAGAGATGTTTATAATAAGTATGTAATAAGAGCAAGAATAGACGCATTGGAAGGAAAGGTTGTTGCTGATGTAAGGACTTGGAAAGATGTAATGAAAGCATATCTTGAATTAACTGGAAAAAGATAAGTAAAATCAAAATAATTTCCTATTATTTGAATTTTTATTCTATTTAAAATAAAAATAAACCATGATATAAATATTTATATATCTAAAAAAATTTTGTCAAGAATGGGAAAAATAAAACTATTGATTTTTGTTGCAGTTTTTGTAATTTTATTTAACTATTCGTTTGTTTCTGCAAGTTTTAGCGTTGAGAAAAAAGAAAAGGGTAATGTGATTATTTCTGAAATGGATAATCCTGCAATTTATGAATTTAACATTACTAATCATGCAAAGTCATCTGAAAATGCAGAGATATATTCTCTTGTTGGATTGTCGTTTTTGCCACGCGGACAATTTGAACTTTATCCTGGTGAGAATGTAATTGAGGTTAAAGCTTATCCGAGCGATGAACAAAGAACAAAGACAGGGTTAATTGCTTTTGATTACGAGATAAAAGGAAGTGTTTCTGGCATATACAAAGATAGATTATTAATCAAAATTGTTCCATTAAAAGATGCATTGTGGGTTGGTGCTGAAGAAATTGCTTATGGCGATAGGGAAGCAACAATTATTATAAAAAATAGAGAAAATACTCATATAAACAATTTAGATATTCATTTTAGTTCAGAGTTTTTTGAGGGTTCAAAGACATTATCATTTAAACCATTTGAGGAAAAAAGAATTTCTGCAACAATAAATAAAAATGTAAATAAACTCGGTTCTGGTTCGTATGTTGTAAAGGCGGAGATTAAATTGAAAAAAGCAAGTGTTATATTGAGCGGGGTGGTAAATTATGTTGAGAAAAGAAGTATTGTTGAGAATAGGGAAACTAATGGGTTGTTAATAAGAACAACATCTATTGAACATAAGAATGAAGGAAATGCAATAATAAGTGATAGAATAAAAGAAAAAAGAAATGTGCTAACAAGATTATTTACAACAAGTTCTATTGAACCAATAAAAACGGAGAGAATTGGATTGTTTGTATATTATGATTGGCAAAAAGAACTAAAACCGGGGGAATCTTGGAAAGTTGAATTAAAAACAAATTATACACTACCATTTTTATTAGTAATTACGATAGCTATTATTGTATGGCTTGGTTATATTTACTCAAGAACAAGTTTGGAAATAAGAAAAAGAGTTTCTTTTGTTAGAACAAAGGGTGGACAGTTTGCATTGAAAGTATTTGTAAATCTAAAAGCAAGAAAAACAATAGAAAATGTTCATTTAGTTGATAGAATACCAAGCGCAATGAAATTGTATGAGGGATATGGGAGCAAACCGCATCAAGTTGATGTGAATGGGAGAAGATTGCTTTGGAATATTGATAAATTGAATGCCGGCGAAGAAAGAGTATTCTCATACATTATTTATTCTAATGTAGGGGTTGTTGGTAGATTTGAAGCACCTTTAGCAACAGCAACATTTACAAGAAATGGCAAGCAAGAAATGGTTCATTCCAATAGGGCTTTTTTTGTTTCTGACACACAAGGCTAATATAAACTAAATTTTTTCAAAATTGATGGATGCAGAAGTTTTAAAAGGTTTATTTAAGTTAAATTTTTGAGCAGCCCCCCATAGCTCAGTGGTTAGAGCGTCCGGCTGTAGACGATTGTCTAGCGCGGATATTCTCGTAATGAGAAAATAAATGAAGCGTGAGAGGATTTAAGCGATAACGCTTAAAGCAGAACCCGGAAGATCCCCAGTTCGATTCTGGGTGGGGGGATTTCTATATAAACATTAGAATAATCTCTTATATTTTATCAACAAGAAAACCGATAATGGAAAAATTTATTAATTAGTTTTCATAAAATATATTTTAGATTATATATGTTGAAATAAGAAAATGATAACAAAGAAAATCGCATTGACAATAATTATGTGGTTATCATTTGCAGGAATTTTATTTTCTGGATATATGAGCTATAAAGAGATTTTTGGGAATATTTGCAATTTATATGTGTGTAGCACAATTGCAAATATGCCTGTTTGTGTTTATGGATTTATAATGTTTGTTACTTTATTTATTGTTTCAATTGTAGGATTAAGAGCGAAAAGATAAATAAAAATTAAGCAGGGTTTAAAGATAGTAATTTGTTTAGCATTTTTTAAGTTTGATTAAAATGCGAAAGTTTTAAAAATATATTATATCTGTCAAACTAAATAAATAAAAAAGAAAGATGGCAAAGAAAAAGAAAATGGAAGAAGAGGAATTTGATGAAGAGGACTTAGAAGAGGACGAAGACACGGAAGAAGAGGAAGAAGACATGGAAGAAGACGAATCTTCTGATGAAGATTATTAAAAATCAAATTTTAGATTTAACAAAGTTTGTTCTTTATTTTTTATATTTTTTAAAATTAGACAATTATTGCACGTGTTAGTTTGTCTTTATCTTTTTCGTAATCTGCAATTAATCCTTCTGTCGTTAAAACTATTGCTGCAATAGATGCTGCTGATTGAACTGCATTTCTTACAACTTTTGTTGAATCTATAACTCCTGATTGAGCAAGGTCTTCATATTTGTCAGTTTTTGCGTTATAGCCAAAATTATAACCTTTACCCTTTATATTTGCTAAAACTTCGGAACTATCTTTCCCAGCATTTGTTGCTAATTGTTTTATTGGGCCTTCTAACGCTTTTTTTAATATTCTTACTCCGATCATCTGTTCTTCTGGCAATTTTAAAGAATCTAATTCTTTTGAGGCATGTAATAAAGTTATACCCCCGCCAACAACTACTCCTTCTTCAATAGCGGCTTTTGTTGCATGAAGAGCATCATCAATTCTTAATTTCTTTTCTTTAATTTCTGTTTCTGTTGCTGCTCCCACATATAAAACCGCAACTCCACCGCTTAATTTAGCCAATCTTTTTCTTAAATCTTCTTTTTTGTATTCTGATTCTTCAGTTTTAATTTTATTTTCTATTGCTTTTATTCTCTTTTCTATTTCTTTTTTACTTCCTTTTCCTTCTATTATAACTGTTTCATCTTTTGTAACTTTTATTTTTGAAGCACGTCCTAAGTTTTCTAATGTAATCTCTTCTAATTTATCGTCTTTATCTTTTGAAATTAAAGTTCCGCCTGTTAAGATTGCAATGTCTTCTAAAATTTCCTTTTTCTCATCACCGAAACCAGGAGCTTTAACTGCACAAACTTTTATTACTCCCCTTAGTAGATTAAGCACTATCATTGTTAGCGCTTCTCCCTCTACATCGTCTGCGATAATAAGCAATGGCTTTCCTTCATGATTAGCTATCTCAAGTGAAGGAGCTATTTCTTTTATAGTTGAGATTGTTTTATCAGTAATTAAGATTAAAGGTTCTCCATAAGAAACTTCCATTTTTTCAGAATCTATTACCATGTAAGGGGAAATATAACCCTTGTCAAATTGCATACCTTCAACCAAATCAAGATAAGTTTCTATTGATTTTGATTCTTCTACTGTTATTACTCCTTTGTTTCCAACTTTTTCCATTGCGTCTGCGATAATGTTCCCTATTTTTTCATCATTGTTTGCTGCAATGGATGCCACTTGTGCTATTTTTTTCTTTTCTGTTATTGGTTCTGATTTTTTCTTTAGATAATCTAATACAAATTCTGTTGCTAATTCTATTCCTTTTTTGATTTCTATCGGGTTTGCTCCTGCTGCAATGTTTTTTATACCTTCATTTAAAATTAATTGAGCTAATATAGTTGCTGTAGTTGTTCCGTCCCCGGCTTTGTCTTGAGTTTCGGAAGCAACTTCTTTTATCAATTTTGCCCCAATATTTTCAAATTTGTCTTTAAGCTCAATTTCTTTTGCGATTGTAACTCCGTCATTACTTATTAGAGGAGAGGTAGATCTATCTAAAATAATTGTTCTTCCTTGTGGGCCAAGAGTTACTTTTATTGTATCTGCAACTTTATTGATTCCTCTAAGTAATGCTTGTCTTGCCTCTTCATTTAATATTATTTGTTTGCTTGTCATTTTTCAATTTTAGCAACAATATCTTTAAAATCAACTATTAAATGCTTTTCGCCATTGATTTCAATTTCTTCATGACTATATCCGCCATAAATAACAATGTCTCCTTTTTTTAATGGAATTTCTTTTCCATTTTCAAGCACTCCAACAGAGATAACTTCTCCTTCTTTTTTTTCTGTTGATGATTTTGGAATAATTAATCCTGATTTTGTTTTCTCTTCTTTTGTTTTAATTTGTTTCAACAAAACTCTTTCTCCTAAAGGGGTGATATTCATTTTGAATTTTAAAATAGATTTAATTATTATTTTTTTCTTAATAAGTTATATTTAAATTTTTCGTTTAAAAGTTGTAGGATTATAAAATTTTTATTGTATGTATAAACCCAATAGAAATTAACAGAAAGGGTGAGGATTGGAATATATCATATTAAAATATAACAATTCTTAAAAAAACAATTTTTTGAGTAATATGTATGAATGAAAAACAACCTGTTTATATCTTGCCAGAAAATGTCTCAAGAACCTTAGGAAGAGATGCACAAAGAAACAACATTCTTGCTGCAAAAGTTGTTGCTGACATCGTTAAAACAACTTTGGGCCCGAAGGGAATGGATAAGATGCTTGTTGATTCCACTGGCAATATAATCGTTACAAACGATGGAGTTACTATTTTAGAAGAAATGGAAATTGAACATCCTGCTGCTAAAATGATGGTAGAAGTTGCGAAAACTCAGGAAAGTGAAGTTGGAGATGGGACAACAACTGCTGCTGTTCTTGGCGGGAAGTTGTTGGAAAACGCAGAAAAGCTACTTGATAGAAAGATTCATCCAACAATTATAGTAAAAGGTTATAAGATGGCTGAGGAGAAAGCACTTGAAATATTAAACGAAGTTGCAATTTTGCTTGATAATAAAAAAATCTTAAAACAGATTGCAATGACTGCAATGACTGGGAAGGGGGCAGAAGAACATAGAGATAAGTTGTCTGATTTAATTATTGGTGCTGTTGATGCTATTGCAACAGGGAAAGAAATAAACATAGATGCGATAAAAATTCAAAAAATAAAAGGTGATGGAATAAAAGAGAGTGAATTAATTCAAGGTATTGTGATTGATAAGGAAAGAGCAAATAATGCGATGCCTTCTTTGGTAAAGGAAGCAAAAATATTATTGACAGATGTCGCACTTGAAATAAGAAATCCTGAAACAGAGGCGAAGATATCAGTTTCAACACCAGAACAATTAGAAAGTTTTATTTTATCTGAAGAAAAATATCTAAAAGATATGACTGATAGAATAATAGCATCTGGGGCTAATGTTGTATTCTGCCAAAAAGGAATTGATGATGTTGCACAATATTACCTTGCGAAAGCAGGCATATTTGCAGTTAGGAGGGTGCCGAGAAGTGATATGGAAAAAATAGCAAGCGCGACTTCGGGGAAAATAATTTCAAATTTAAGAGAAATTTCTATTGAAGATTTTGGTTATGCAGAGGTGGTTGAAGAGGTAAAAAAAGGCGGCGAGACATTGACTTACATAAAAGGATGTAAAAATCCGAAAGCAGTTAGCATTATTATCAGAGGTGGAACATCTCACGTGTTGGATGAAATAGAGAGAGCAATAAAAGATGGATTGGGCGATGTTGTTTCTGCGATAAATTCTGGAAAGGTGGTTCCTGGTGGGGGAGCAATTGAAATAGAGATTGCAAAAAGATTGAGAGCTTATGCAAAAACAGTTGGTGGGAGAGAACAATTAGCTATTGAAGAATTTGCTAATTCATTGGAAAGCATTCCGGAAGCATTGGCTGAAAATGCTGGATTGGATCCTATTGATAGCTTAGCTGAATTAAGAAAAAGGCATGAGGCAGGAAAGATAAACGAGGGTTTAAACTTATATGGAGGCAATGCAATAGAAGATAGTTTTGCAGCAGGCATTATTGAACCATTGAAAGTTAAGAAGCAAGCAATTTCTTCTGCGAGCGAATTTGCCACGATGATATTAAGAATTGATGATGTTTTAGTAAGCAGGGGTGCTGGAAAGAGCAGAATGCCCATGCCAAATCCTTATGAAGGAATGGACTAATGAGATTTGGAATAAAAGGAAAGGTGCTTGAAATTTTATTAGAAGAGCATATGATATTAGTACAATTGACAGGGAACAATGCTTAATTTCAAAAGATATTGAAATTTATCTTGGTAAATTAAATGATGGGCAACAATACAACATAAGGAAAGAACGTGGAAAGTTTATAATTGTAATTCAAAAAGGAGTATATTCAATACGAAGATTGGGGTATAAAGAAGAGGATTTGCCGATGGAATTTAATTTTACACTTGATAAAATATAAAGGAAAAACCAAATAAATCTATGATGATGTTATTTAATAAACACACAATTTAAATAACTTAATCTTTTAGCAATTATGTGCGGTCATAGTTTAGTGGTAGAACGCGAGATTGCCAATAAAAAGCAAGAATTTCGAGATCCGGGTTCGATTCCCGGTGACCGCATTTATCTTTTAAATTATTAGTAAATAATATAAATGATATTTTTGTAATGGGCTTATAGATGGGCCCCATAGTTCAGTGGCAAAACACATCGTTTACACCGATGAGTCCGCAGTTCGATTCTGCGTGGGGCCATGTTGCTTTTTATAATACAAATCTGATGAAAAAAATTAATTAGATTTAAAAATGCTGAATTTATAATACAATTATGAATGGGAAGAAAGAAAAGAATTCTGAAAAAGATGAAAAATTAGAAAACAAACAATATGAGCAAAAACAAATAACAACATTGCCTGAAAGCGTAAAAGTTGATGAGGAGCAAATTAAGAAGTTTGAAAAATTAAAACAGAAAATTGAGGATTTTAAAAAAGCAGTTATAGAGGACTATCCTTTTGTAATGTCTATTGGGATTTTGCCACCAAATGCATCTGCATTATTTGAGGAAGACGAAGCATTGCCGAGAGAAGTTATTGAGACAAAACCTGCTCATATAATGATTATTATTCCAGAAGAACATTTTAAAGACATTCCTGAAATAAAACCAAAAATTATTAAATTAATTAAAGAAACTAACGAAAACTTTTGGATTCACATTAAAACCCCTGTCGATTTGTGGAATTATGGATTAGATAGCAAGTTCGAATTTTTAGATGCTATCTCTGCGAGTTATTCTGTTTTTGATAATGGGTTTTTAGGAGCACTAAGGGTTGCTAACATACACAAATCATTATTATTGAGAAAATTTGAGAAATATGTTACCTCTTATGTTATTGCTGGAAGCCTTGTTAGAGGAACTGCTGGAAAAGATTCTGATGTTGATGTTTTTGTTGTAATAGATGATACTGATGTAAAGAGAATGCCAAGATTAGAATTGCTTGATAAATTAAAAGGAATAATTTATGATTATATAAGAGAAGCAACGATATTAGCAGGAGTAAAAAACATATTATCCCCACAAGTTTATTTATTAACTGATTTTTGGCAATCTGTAAAAGACGCTCATCCTGTTATTTTTACTTTTATTAGAGATGGAATCCCATTATATGACAGAGGAACATTTATTCCTTGGAAGTTGCTTTTGAAGATGGGAAGAATAAAACCTTCTCCAGAAGCGATTGATTTATATATGAAAGAAGGAGATAGAACAGAAGAAATTGTTAAGAGAAGATTAATTGACGCAATGATTGATATTTATTATGGGGTTTTAACGCCATCACAGGCATTAATAATGCTTTATGGAATGGCGCCTCCGATACATAAAGAAACGCCAAAAATATTTGACGAGATTTTTAGAAAAAAAGAAAAACTTGTTGAAAAGAAATATGTTGACATTTTAGAAAAAGCAGTACGGTTGTTTAAGGAATATGAACACGGAAAATTGAAAGAAATATCTGGAAAAGAAATTGATAAATTAATGCAAGAGTGTAAGGATTATAATGATATGTTAAAAAAATTAAGGGAGAAAATTGAAAAAAGAGTTTATGAAAAGAGCGCAAAAGAAATTTATGAAGAGATATTCAAGCTGTTAAAAACGTTCTTTGGAAACAAATCTGAAAAAGCATTAATAAAAGATTTTGAAGACAAACTAATAAAGAAAGGAAAGATTGAACAAAGATTTTTGAAAATCATAAAGAAGTGGGTTGAAATAGAAAAAGAAAGTAAAAAAGGAAAGATTGAATTGAAAGACGTGGATGTTATTAAGAAAGAGGCAATTGAACTCATTAATAGCTTGACAGAATATGCGCAAAGAGCAGATTTGATATGCACTGAAAAAGGAACAATAATGCAAATAATTTATGGCGCGAATAGAAAGGCAGAGTTAGTTTTAACAGGGACAGATAATTTTTTGGTTGAAGGAAAAAGCATAAAGAAAATTGGAAAAGAAAGATTAATTGATTCAAATAAAGACGAATTGGAAAAAGCATTAGCGGAAAGCAAGGGAAAGATGAGCATTAAAATCTCTGGAGAGTTATTTAATATTTTAGAGAGAGAACTTGGAAAGTTTGAGGTGGTGATTTAGTTTATTAAACATAAAAATTAGAATAGCATTATAACTTAAAAAAGAAAGTTTTTAGATTATAATAATCCGATAAAAGAAAGAAGTAAGGATTTAAAAACCCATATTAATAGAGAATAATCATGAAAGGAATTGTTGTTCAGTTTAGGAGAAGCAGGCATAGAATAAAGGAAAGACATTATTTATTAGACATAGGACTAAAAACAAGAGAAGAAGCAAAAAAATTGATAGGCAAGATTGTTGAGTGGAAGAGTCCTGCTGGAAAAGTAATAAAGGGAAAAATAAGCGATGCTCATGGAAATAAAGGACTTGTTAGAGCAATCTTTGAATCAGGATTGCCTGGACAAGCGATAACAACCGAGGTGGAGGTTAAATAAAATGGCATTAAGAAAAGCATCTGCGTATTCAAAAAAATATGCGAGGCCGTTTACAAGAATTTCAAGAAGAAAAGATAAAGCTTATATTAAAACAGTTCCGTATTCAAAGATTGTTAAATTTAATTTTGGGAATTTGGAAGATTATAGAAATAATAAGCACAAATTTATAGTAAAGCTTATAACAGAAGAAGATGTGCAAATAAGAGATAATGCACTTGAAGCAAGCAGGATGTTTTTGCATAAAGCTCTTGAGTCAGAGGTTCCTGGACAATATTTCTTTTCTGTAAAAGTGCAACCACACCACTTTTTAAGGGATAATAAAACTGCGACAGGTGCCGGGGCAGACAGAACATCTACAGGAATGAGTCATTCTTATGGGATTGTGGTTGGAAGAGCAGCACTAGTTCCAAAAGGCAAAGAAATCTTAATGGTTTCTTGTTTAAATGAAAAATGCGTGAGAGTTGCGAGAGAAGCACTATCATCTATAAAGGCAAAAATACCTTCAAGAACAAAAGTGGTTTTTGAACAAAAATAATTTGAATATTTATATTTGATTATAAGAGAGAAAAATATTTATAGTCGGATTGGATTAGAATAATATGAATAAGACATGGGTTATAATTGGTTGGACATTAATTATCATTGGTATAATTTTTATGCTTAATTCGTATCCGAATTTAACTGGAATGGTAATTAATGAGAACATAACTGGGAATGCAAGCGCATTGTTTGGTTTGGCAGGCATGATATCTGGAATTTTAGTTATTGTTCTTGCTAGAAAAAGAGAAAATTTGTTAACTTGAGTTTGCCATAAATAGCAATTATTTTTAGCATGATTCTATATTGATTTCGTGTTTGTAAAATGATTAATGAAATAATATAATGTCTTTTTTATATGGGAGAAGAATTAAGCGGTTGTTTTTTTATTAAAGAACATTAATATTTAATTGATAAAGTTTATTAATGAATCTTGAATTTTTAATTTATGAGATATGTTTTTATTTTGGGGAGAAATCCGATTTTATCAGAAGCTGAAATATTGTCTTGTTTTGAGAGAGATGGCATAAAATGGATGAGCCATAAATTAAAAAGTAATGCATTATTTGTTGAGATTGATAGAAAAATTGATTTAAAAAAGACGATGAGTTTTCTTGGCGGAACAATTGCAATTGGAGAGGTTTTGTTTTCTGGAAAAAAAGAAGAGATTATTAAAATGATTATGGAAAAACCAATTTATTTTGAGAAGAAAAACAAACTTATTTATTCTGCATTAAATTATTTAGATAATGAAAATGATTTTGGTTTGGTTCTTAATTCAATAAAGAAAAATTTTGCAAATGAGGGATTGAAGGCAAGATACAAAGGAGTGAGCGGGACGATTAAGTTACAAAATGGAAAAATAGTGGGGGGAAGTCCTGAAAAAATATCATTGAGGGATAAAGTTTATTTTATTTTTTCAAATGAAAAAGAGTGGAATTTTGGCATTTTGAAAGAAAGTTATGATTATAAAGAAATAGAAAAGAGAGATATGAAAAAGCCGTATAGGAGAGAGGAACTTGCAATTTCTCCAAGATTGGCAAGGATAATGATTAATTTGGCACAAATAAAAGAAAATGAGACTTTGGTTGATGCTTTTTGTGGGGTAGGTATCATTTTAGGAGAAGCATTATTGCGAGGAATAAATGTTATTGGTATAGATATTGATAATAGCGCTATCAAAAAAGCAAAGGCAAACATAGCATGGTTGAAAAGCAATTATAAGATAAAAGCGAGTGATAAACTAATTAATGATGATTCAAGAAATGTTAGAATTGAAGAGTTTGATGCAATGGTTTCTGAACCTTTTTTAGGAGAGTTGCTTACAAAAATACCGAATGAAGAAAGAGCAAAACAGATAATTGATAGATTTGAGAAGTTAATTATAAGCGTTTTGAAAAATTTAAAAAACAAATTAAGAAATAAAGGAAAAATAGTTTTTAGCGCACCGTTAATAAAAATACAAAAAGGCAGGGTGGGTTGTAATGTTGGAAAAATTGAAAGAGAAACAGGATTAAAATTATATGCTATTGAAAATTCTTGCATTAAATTTCCAATTAAAGAATTTAGAGAAGAGCAGATTGTTGGAAGAGAGATTTATGTGGTTAGTGAATAAAGTGGTAAGATTTTAATAGTCTGATTAATATAATTATTAATGAAATCAATGAAATGGATTGAATTGGTATTGATTATTGTAGGGATTGTATTATTAATAAACTCTTTTTCCATAACAGGTTTTAGTATTTTGGAAGAATCTGGAAAGAAAGTACTCTCTATTATAGGGATTGTGCTTTTTGTGGTAGGGGTTTAATGATGGCATCAAGAGAAGAAAGACGCAGTCGATTAGAAGAAGAATTAAAAGGAAATATGAGTGAAAAAGAGAAAATGAGGTTATTAATAGAGAAAGGATATAGGCGAGGTTTATTTGATACTACTGAAACTGCTCGCCTTTTGCAAGAGATTTTAGGCGAAATGACAGGGGGAACATATAAACCACATTTGAAATTAAGTGTAAGAACTGATAGTGGAATATACAGAATACCTGTGGGAGAAAATGATGAGGATTTAGCAAAAGCAATTTATTATAGAATTATCGCAAATGATCCAGGTTATAAAAGATGGTGTGAATTTCATTTTAAAGAAGGATCAACTAAACATCATTCCAAAGGATTAAAAGCAAGGAAAGCAAGTTAACATTATTCTATAGAATCTTAGTATTTAGCAAAAGCAATTTATTATAGGATTATCGCAAATAATTTAGGTTATAAAAGAGGGGGTGAATTTCGTTTTAGTAGGAAAGAATTAACCAAGGACCATCTATTCTGAAAATTTATAATAAAATTTACAATATTTCTTCCAATTTACTAATGTGATTTTTTATCCTGCTGTTTTTTAAAATATCTGGATTTGTAGATATATACTTTCTTATTTCATTTGTGAGTTCTTTAACATATGCCTCGAGTTCTTTGATTGAAGAAATATCAAGCAATTCTCTTAATTTTTTATTAGCTAATTCATCATGAATTTTTTCTATCAACCCTATCTGCCCTGCACAATAATCCTTTAATCTCACCATATATTCGGCATCGGACTCGCCTTTTTTTCTATTAGAGTAAGTAAAATAATCAAGAGAAGATATTTGCCTTTTATACGGACTATCTTCGAATATTCCCTTTTTAGGATAAATTTTTGGTTTTTGGTATGCCATATTAATTTAACTAATCTTTGGAGTATAAAAATCTTTCTTTTTGTGTTTTTTTGCAGTAGTTACAATTATATAGTTTAGAAATAAGTTTTGTTATGGGGTTTAATAAATATATTTATTAACTCTTTTTGATTGTTATATAAAATGGTAGCAAAAGAGGTAGCAAGGACAAAAAAGGATGGAGAGTTTGTAAAGTGGTTTTCTGAATTAAATAATAAAGATATTAATATTGCTGGAGGGAAAGGAGCAAGCTTGGCTGAGATGTATAACATAGGAATGCCTGTTCCGCCCGGATTTGTTGTAACTGCTGATGCCTATGCTTATTTTATGGAAAATTCTGGATTGTTTGATAAAATAAAATTAATGTTAAAAGATTTGGATATAGAAGATACTACTAAATTGGAAAAAGTGACAAAAGAGATAAGAGAGATGATTGCGAATGCAAAAATGCCTGAGGAAATGGAAAAAGAGATTTGGGAGGCATATGATATACTTGATGTTGATAAAAAGATGTTTGAAGAAGCAAAAGGAACTGCATTGGATATTTTATTGAGGGGAAGAGAGCCACCATTTGTTGCTGTGAGAAGTTCTGCGACAACAGAAGATTTAGCTGAAGCAAGCTTTGCAGGACAACAGGAAACTTTTCTCAATGTTAAGGGAAAAACAATGTTGGTTGAAAAAGTAAAAGAATGTATGGCTTCTTTGTTTACGGCGAGAGCAACTTATTATAGAGAGAAAAAAGGATTCGGGCAAGAAAAGGCAAGATTGGCGGTTGTTGTTCAAAAAATGATTAATTCTGACAAATCAGGAGTGATGTTTTCAAGAGCTCCTGTTGGCAATCCGGATAACATATTAATAGAAGCTGTCTGGGGATTGGGGGAGGGCATTGTATCGGGAAGAATAAAGCCAGATTCTTATCTTGTTAATAGAGATATAGGTTTTAAGATATTAGAAACAAAAGTTTCTGAGAAAAAAGTTGCGTTTACAAGAGCATCTTCTGGAGAGACGCAGATTGTTAAATTAACGGAAAACAGAGCGAAGCAACAAGTTTTAACTGAGAGAGAAATTAGACAATTAGCAGAGTATGCAGTAAAACTTGAGGAACATTATGGAAAGCCACAAGACATAGAGTTTGCAATTTCTGAAAACACGATTTACATTGTGCAATCTCGCCCTATTACAACATTAGGAAAAGAAAAGAAAGTTTCTGAAATAAAAGGAGAGATTTTGGTTTCTGGATTGGCTGCTTCTCCAGGGGTTGGGGTGGGTATTGTGAGAATAGTAATGGATTTGAAAGATTTGAATAAAGTTAGAAAAGGAGATGTTCTTGTAACACCAATGACAAATCCTGATATGGTTGTTACGATGCAAAAGGCTTCTGGAATAGTTACTGATGAGGGTGGAATAACATCACATGCTGCGATTGTATCAAGAGAGATGGGAATTCCTGCTGTTGTTGGAACAGGAAACGCAACTAAAAAATTGAAGGATGGTGAGATAGTTACTGTTGATGGCAATTCTGGAAATGTTTATGCAGGAAGAGGGGAGGCAAAAGCTGTTGAGATAAAGCCAATTGTTCCGACGAAGACAAAAATAAAAGTTTTAGTTGATTTGCCCGAATTTGCACAAAGAGCTGCTTTGTCTGGAGCGAAAGAAGTGGGTTTAGTAAGGATAGAAGGAATTATTGCGTCTTCAGGAAGACATCCTCTTGGATTTTTAAAAAAGAATGCACTTGAGGATTATTCAAAATTGCTTTATGAAGGATTAAAAAAAATTGCAGAACCATTTGAAGGGGTTTGGGTAAGAACTTCTGACATAAGAAGCGACGAATATCTAAATTTAGAGGGCGCGCCAAAAGAAGTTGAAGGAAATCCTATGTTGGGCAATCATGGAATTAGATTTGGATTGAAAAACATCGGAATATTAAAAGCAGAGATAGATGCAATAATTAAAATTGCTGAAGAAAATCCAAACAAGAAAATTGGGGTAATGATGCCTCAAGTAATAAGCGTTGATGAATTAAAGTCGGTTAAGAAAATTGTTGAGGAAATTGGCAGGCCAAAGAATTTTCAAATTGGAATAATGGTAGAAACGCCTGCTGCTGTTGAAATTATAAATGACTTGTGCGAGGAAGGTATTGATTTTATAAGTTTCGGAACAAACGACTTAACACAATACATTCTTGCAATTGATAGAAATAATAGTGATGTGCAATATCTTTATAATGAGATGCATCCTGCTGTTCTTAATGCTATTAGCTATGTCATAAGAAGATGTAAGAAGTATAAGGTAATGACAAGCATTTGCGGGCAGGCAGGAAGCAGAGAAGAGATGGTTAAGTTTTTGGTAGAAAATGGAATTGATTCTATATCTGTGAATGCTGATGCTGCTGAGAGAATAAGCAAGTTTGTTGCTGAATTAGAAAAAACAATAAAAATAGGGGAAGAAATTGAGAAACCAAAATTTATTGGAAAAATGCCTGAGAAACCAATAGAACCGATATTTGAAGCACCTAAAATGATAGGGGAAAAGAAAATTGAGGAAAGAAAGCCGGAGATTCCTGAAGTTCCTATTCCGAGCGATGTTCAGAAAGAAATGGCAAATAATGCAGATATACAAGATATTATATTGAGAGAATTAGAAAAAAGCACTAAATTTGAGAGTGAGGATTATTTGCCTGGTTTGAAAGAAGGAAAGAAAGAGGTTCCTTCTTTAAATGAGGCAATTCCCATAGAAAAAGAATTTGAAAATAACAAAGAATTGAAAATAGAATAAATTTTATTGTTGTAACCTAATTGTAGTAACAAAATAGAAAGATTTAAATAGTGATTTAAATTAAGTAAATTATGACAAAAAAGACAAATCAGTTTGAGGAATTCAGAAAGAGTTATAATTCTTTAATGTTTGCTCAAGAAATAGGAAAGAGGGCATACTCTGATAGTTCGCAAGAAAGATATAGAGCAAGAGAGTATGCGCTGGAAGAGATAGCAAAACTAAATCCTGGATTAGAAGCAATAATAAAAGATCCTATTGCGAGAGAACAAATTCCTTCTCATATTATAGACAAATATTTAGAGACGATTATTGGAAATTATGAAAGTGAAACTATTTTTAAAATTAAAAATTTTGGAAAAGAAATAATCAGAGACGCTCCTGACAATGGTTTGGCGAGCATTATTATAGGAATTGAACCGTGCGATATAAAAAATAACGAGAAACATAATAAAATTGCTGAAATACATAAAAATTTGATTGAGTTTTATGGAGTATTGAATGCTTATGAAAATGATAATAAAAAAGCACATGGAATCACTTATTCTCTTGCCATGAAGGAGATTGCAGAAAAAATTAAAGTAATAAAAGATGGAAAAGAAAAAGAAAAAGTAGAAAGAGTTGGAGCAGTGCTTCTTGCAACAATTGCTGTCTCTGAGAGGGCTGGATTAGTTTATTTAAGTAGTAAGATAAAAGGAAAAGAAAAAGAATTTAATGGAATGTTCAAAGACGAGAAAGAAAAGGCAGAATATGCAAGAGCGACATTAGAATACTGGCTTGGAAAAGGCGAAATTAATAAAGTTATTGAGCCTCTTGGAAGAATAGAAATAAAAAAGAAATAAATGCTAAAAATTTATAAAAGAAATTAAGAACAAGATAGTTAAGCGATAGTGGTTTTAAGATTTGTATTATATAGGTTTTAAAGTAAATTTGTCCACATCTTTAATTAGAACAGAAGAAATTGTTAAGAAAAAGATTATTTCTTCAAGTGTTTTTTTATTTCAATCATCTCGTCAATTAGGCGAGTCATTTCTGAGAGAAATCTTTCTGCGAGAGTTTGCCATTGGTCTATTTCAGAACCTTTTATGTCAACAACCTTTCCGTATAAAATATCTTTATGTAGGAGATATAAATCATTAAATGCGCGAACATATCCGTGACTTAATTTCCCTTTATCTACAAAAAGTTCCTTTAACATATTTGGAATGTGTTCTGGTGATGGAGGTATATGTCCTGCCATAATAATCGCTGCTTGGGCTGAATCAACCATTGTCCAATAAACTCCCTCTATTGCACCCATTTCTGCTGCTTTACTTCTTGCTAAGTGAGAAGGTGCTCTTTGTAATGCTGAATAAACTGCTTCGGGAGTTGGTTTTATTCTACCCCTTTCCATTAGTGCTTTTATTGGAACGAAAAAAGCTCCGACATCTATAAGGGGTTCGCCATATCTTAATATGTTTAAAATAACTGGGTCGCCATGCATTAAATCTTGCCAAAATGTTGTTAATTTTATTGTATTTATATGAAGGCGTTTGCTATGCTTATTTGAGGCAATGAGTTTTGATAGTTCTTCGCGATACCATGAAATAAGTTCTAAATCCCAATTTATTGATGCGTCGTCTATAACAAAAACAATGTCAATGTCAGAATCACTTTTTGCTAGTCCTTTTGCTTGCGAACCGAACAAAATTGATGCTCGTATTAGCCTATCAAACTTTTGGTGGGCTTTTGTAGCAAAATCCATTGCTATTTCTTTATCACCGGTAGGAGTTTCTTCAATAACTTTTATTTTCTCTTTTACCTCTTTTTTCCCCATCTTGATTATAAATATTATCTTATTTTTAAATCATTCTATTATTCTATTGGTGCTCCGGATAAACGACTTCTTCCAGATTGTTGCCCGCCAAGTTCAACAGGGAGATTTGAGAAACCTGCTCCAAAATAAGAGGCATGGGTTTCTGTGCCTGGCAAACCATAACCAGCAAAATATGCGCCTTGAGTAAGGCCCTGTGCTGTCCAATAGGGCATGTTTTTCATTGCATAGATGGGAGAATTAAAATGAGATAAAACTTCTCTAAACGGAGTGCTCTGGAAAAATTGATACCAATCTCCTACTTCAATCACTTTTTTAACTTGTTTGTTGTATTTTGAGATTGCGTCAAGAATTTCTTTGTTTGGGACATTGCCCATTCCCATTGGAAGTTCTGTGTGTTCCAAACCAAAATTGTCAGAGAGATGAACGTGCTTTACTTTTGGGGCTATTTTTTTTGATTCCCCTATTATTTCTTTTTCTTGATATCCTAATTTTCTTAACATGTTTATGTGTCCGACATCCCATGTTGCGCCGATTATTTTTTCAGCATATCTTTTTGCTTCTTCTTCGCTTAGTCCTTTTTCAACAATTGCTTTTTTTACAAATTTATCTCTCGTAACCTCAATTAGTTTATTTAATTCATCAGCCCTGCTTATTCCTGTTGTGCCAGCAGGAGGATTTTCAATGCTTATAATTGGGGATTTATCGCCAAATTGGTTATATGATTGGAATGCAATATTCGCAAATGTTTCTGATGCTTTGTCAATTGCAAAATCTTTAAGAGGTTTGATAATCTGGGGAGTTTGAATGCCGTGAAGAATATGAATTCCTTTTTTAACAATCTCTGATAATTTGTTAATTTTTGAGTAATCTTTAGATATTTCATTTATATCCCTTGATATTTCCTCACGAAATCTATCTAGCTTTTCTTTATCCTCACCTTTTGATGCTATGTATGCCTGATTAAATAATCCTTGTAATGAAGAGTAGGCATTTCTTAGATTAATGTGGGCGTGAGTAAATGAATCCATTAAATCTTCAACTTCGGCAATTTGCTCTTGCGGTAAGTGTGACTTTAATTCTTCGATACCTTCGCCTCTCGAATATTTATCGAACATCTCAAGAACTTTTGAAATTTCTTTGTCAGACATTTTTTCTTTTAGTTTTTTTTGAATATTTTCAATTTGATTGGAGCCGAGTGTTGCTGCGTAGCCCATATGATGAAGTGAGTTTGTCCAAGATTCTTCATTTATTCTTTTAATTTGGTCTTCTGGAGAAATTACTTTTTGTTCTTCTTTAAGAAAGTAACTTGGCTTAAATTGAACTCTTTCAAAGTGCCCGTCTCTTTCATTAACTACCATGAACTCTTTTATTTTTTCTTTTCCATCTTCTATTACTTTTGTCTCTGCTTCTGGAAGAGATGCACTTGAGTGAAACGTTACTATCACATTGCCTTCTTTGTCCAATTCGCGAGCTTTTTCAATTGCATTCCACATTTGCCGCTCTGCTTGTTCTCTATGAGATGGATCCCATCCTTGTCTTGTAACACCTGTTGGTTCAATTATCGGGGCGTGCAAAGTTAATTCTGCGCCTGCTAATTCTTTCAATCTCCTTAATTCTTCAAAATGTTGTTTTGGGATTGCTTCAAAAACTCTTGGATCAACAATGGAAACTTCAACTGCTTTTGCCCCAGTATGAAGTTTTTCTATTGTTGCTTTTAATTGGTTCGCTGTTCTCGGGTCGGTTGCAATAGAAAAAGCAGATGTCTCATAACCGGTTGGTTCGTAGTATTCCGGATTTAGACCGTTGTCAGAACCTTTATAATAAAAATTGCCACTTCCCATAGATAATAATAGAGTAAGAGTTATTTAAAAGTTTGTAGAAACAAACTTTCAATGAGGATTATTTAGAGTTGATTTACTATGCTTCCCAAGGGTATTTGTGTTTTGTTTTTGGCTTTTCTTTTTCTTCAAGTTCGTATTTTCTTTCGCTAATTTCTTCTCCCAAAATTCTTTTTTCTTGTAATAATGGCTGTGATGAGGTTTGGGCAAAAAATTGCGATTCTTTTTTAAGAATTGGGGCTATTCTCTCAGATGATTCGTTACGCCTTTCTGTGATTAGAGGAGAGGTTTTTCTTGTTTCATAACTAATTATTTCTTGTTCTTGCTTTTGAGATTTTTGTAATTGTGTCTCGGTTTTTGCTGGTTGGAAATGTTCCATTTCTAAAACAGGAACATTTGTGTTGTGGGGAAGGTGAATTCTTGAAGGAATATTTTCTAATTGTTCTTCTAAAGTTTCTTCTTTTTCTTGTTTTATTTCTTTTATTTTTATTTTTGATTTAATTTCCTTGACTTTAATTTTTACTTTTTTTTGCATAATTCAAAATATATATTAGATTATTTAATACTTATTAATAATTAAAAAATAAGAGTTTATGAAAATTACGTTCATCAAACAACAATTTAAGAAACAAAAATTATCCATTAGTTAGAATGAGAACATCCCGTAAGTTTTTTTGAATGATTCATAAAACTTCCTGCATTTTCTTCTTCCCTCTATTGCTGTTTGAGAACGAATAACTTTTTCAAAGGCATCGTCTGATTTTATTGGTTTTAATGCTATATCTTCCTCTTTCTTTTTTTCTTTTGATGTTTCTGTTTTTTCTTTTTTAAATATAGAAAAAAGCGCTGAAAAAGGATTAACTTCTTTCTCCTCTTTTTTTTCCTCTTTTTTTGGCTCTTCTAAAAATTCTTCAACATCATATTTTAATTGTTCTATGCTTTCGGTTGTTGCCCCTTCTGTGAGCTGAATTAAGTCCTTGAAATTGTCTTTTTCTAATTGATTTTTTAACAATTTAATTTCGTCTTCATTGAGGGAAAAACTTGTGAAGGTAATTTGTGCTTGTCCGATAAATGCATGCCCCCCTCTTTGCGTTCTTTCTGAAGAAGGATATGTTCTGAATTTTAGTTCTACTAAAACACAGGGAAAATATTTTCTTGTTTTGTGAAGTGCGAAAATTTTTGGAAGTTCGCCTTTACCTATATCTGATAGAACATTATAATCTGCCATGCCTAACAAAGCAAGTTCAAAATAAGAAGTTTCAAAAAGAGAGACAATTGCTGATGGATGTTCGGCTCTTTGTTCGAGTAATCTTGCTGCTCTTAAATATGGCTTTACCCATCTTGCGTATAATTGGAGAGTGTTATATTGACTTTTTAAGTATGCTTTTTCTATTTCGTATCTTTTTCTTAATTCTTTTTCTGACTCTTTTAGCCAGTTTTCAAACTCTTGATAGCGAGAGACGAGTATTCTTTTAACTATTTCGTTTAAATCCATTTTTTTAGCATCTTCTGAAGATTTTGCTGCCATAAATGCGTCTATGAGCATAACAAAATTTGGTGCCTGTGCGCCAGAAACAGCGAGTGCTTTTATAGAAGTATTGCCTCTTTTTATATCTACTTGGTCTAGCCAAATCTGTTTTAGAGAAATTAGTGCGCCGTCTCTTGTTTTTTCATCTTTTAGTTCGTCATAGTATTTTAACCTTGTTTTAAATTCTTTTAAGTCATAGGTTATGTTTAAAACCGATTTTACAACTTGATTTATTGCACCAAGAATTTTCATTGCTTCTTCTTGCATTGTTCGTGTTTTTACTGTTAATTCTGCAAAATAAGAAGAACCGGGGGAGGCAATAAAATTATCAAGAATTTTTTCTGCTTTTCCGTATTCAGATGTATTATAAAGATAATCGTGAAGCCAAAAATATAATTGTTCAATTGATTGTCCAGAAACCTCATAAGTTATTGAGTGTTGTTCAATTGGATTTTTTAATCCGGGGGCATCCATTGGTTTTGAGATTATTGCATCTAAATCAAACCACAAACTCTCTATTAATTTTGCTTTGTTTGCTGCTTCAAGATAGATGCTTGCTGATGGCTTGGAAGAAGAGTAGTTGTTTTTTATCAAATTTTTAACTTCGCCACGAATATCAATTATTTTTCCATATTCTTCTTTTGTCTTAACACAATATATATCTGGATTGATTGCTGCTATTAAATTTTTGATATCAACTGCCATATTTGCCTCTTTTTATTGATATAATAAGAAATTTGAAGTTTTAAAGGTTATTGATGTGTTGGAGAGGTTTTATGATTTTATTTGTTGTTGAAACAAAATAAATTTACATAGAAAAAATTTAAATATAATTAATAACATAAATAACTATGATAAAAACTAGCAAAATAAACAAAGTTATTTTAACTTTAATTTTGCTAGTCGTTATTGTGCTGTAAAGCCAAATTTATTTCTGGCTTTACAGGATTGTTCTGTTAAAGTTAGAAATAAAAAATGTGAAAATGAAAAGCAGATTGGAGTTAATAACAAAAGAAGAAAGAGAAATTATATTGAAGAATCTTGGAAATTGGAATGGAAACAAACCATTTGATTTAATAGATGTTTTGAGCAGAATAGATAAGAGAATTGAAGAAATTTATAGAAGCGGTAATGGAAATAACAAGGATTATAGGCAGGCTGGAATAATTTTTGAACATTTTGGATGGTATCTTGGGAATTTGCCTTTTGAATTAGAAGCGAAATTGGCTCTTTATAGAGGATTGCCAAAAGAGATTTCTGAAAGAAAAATAAGAGAGATGTTTAAATAGGTATTATTCTTTGATTAATTATGGGATTGTTTGGAAGTGATGAATACACTGATTATACATTATTAAAAAAGAAAGGATTATTGAAGATTAAAGAAGAGAAAACAAATAAAATTGAAATAAAGGATGGATTTGTTGATTTAACAAATGAGACAATAAATGCAATTGAAGAAAGAACTAATGATGGAAATGCAAATAGTTCTATTGTTCCGAATATGGATTTTCTAAATAATCTTGCTGGTGTGGGGGTAAGCAATAGTGAAATTGCTGAAAATGAAGAGAATAATTTGAAAATTAAAATAGACGAACTTGAGCGAAAAGTAAATATAATTATTGAGAGAATAGAAAAATTAGAATCAAGATTTAATGATTAAAATAATGGCAGGGTTATAAAAAGACGCGAGAGATAAACTTAAAAAAAGGATTGGTTTAATAAAATAATGAGGGATTTTTCAAAAGAGATTAGAGCTTATGCATTGAAAAATGCAATTGAATTTGGAAAGGCAGATGCTTCTAAGGTTTTAACAAAATTATTTCAGCATGGTTTGGAAAAGAATGAGATAAAGGATGTAATGAAAAATATACAGGAGATTGTTAAAGAAATTAATTTAATGGATAGTGAGAAAAGAAAAAAAGAGTTTGATTTATGGAAAGAATATATGAGGGAGAGAATAGAAAAACCGCGCGAACTCCCAGATTTACCAAATGTTAGCAACAATATGGTGTTTAGATTAGCACCATTTCCTTCTGGAGCATTGCATATAGGAAATGCAAAGACATATTTATTGAATGCGCTTTATGCAGAGAAATATAACTCAAAAATTCTTCTTGTTATGGATGATACAATTGGTAGCGAAGAAAAACAAATTATACCAGAAGCATATGATTTATTGGAAGAAGCATTTGATTGGCTTGGTGTGAAATATCAAAAACCAATAATCTACAAATCAGATAGATTAAATATTTATTATGAGTATGGGGAGAAATTATTGAGATTTGGAAAAGCATATGTTTGTTCTTGTAATGTGGAAGAATTGAGAAAAAACAGGGCAGAGGGGAAAGAATGTAATTGTAGGATTTTAAGCGTTGAAGAAAACATAAAAAGATGGAAAGAAATGTTTAACGCAAAGGAAGGCAAATATGTAGTAAGGATAAAGACATCAATGCAACATGAGAATCCTGCTTTTAGAGACAGAGTTTTGTTTAAAATTTCAGATAGAAAGCATCCAAGAGTTGGGAATAAGTATAGGGTGTGGCCAACATTAGAAATGAGTTGGGCAATTGATGATTATTTGTTGGGAATCACACATATATTGAGGGGAAATGACTTAATGATTGAGACAGAGATGGAAAAATTTATATGGGACATTTTTGGATGGAAACATCCGATTACAATTCACACTGGAATGATAAGAATCGAAGGAACAGAGGCAAAGATATCAAAATCAAAAGCGCAGAAAGAGGTTAAATCAGGGAAGTTTATTGGGTGGGATGATCCAAGAACATGGAGTATTCAGAGTTTAAGAAGAAGAGGAATTTTGAAAGAAGCCATAAGAGAGTTTGTAAAAGAAATTGGATTAAATAAACAAGATATCATTGTCCCAATTGAGAGTTTATATGCAATAAATAGGAAATTGATTGATTTAAAAGCCGATAGATATTCGTTTGTAATAAAACCAAAAGAATTAAAGATTGAGAATATGCCAGAAATTAAAGAGATAGAGGTGAGCGTTCATCCTGACAGAGTTAATGAGAAAAGAAAAATTAAGATTGGAAAGAAATTATTTATTGGTGGAGAGGATTATAAAAAGTTTAAGAATAAAGAGGTAAGATTAATTCATCTCTTTAACGTTAAATTGGGAAATAAAGTTAAGTTTGTTTCAGAAGAAAATAAAGAGATTCCAAAAATAAATTGGGTTTCTAAAAATGTTAAAGCCAAAATAATGATGCCGAATGGAAAATTTGAAGAAGGAATTGCTGAGGAAGCAATTAAAAGATTGAAAAAAGACGAGATAATCCAATTTGAGAGATTCGGGTTTGTTAGATTTGATGGAATAAAAAATAAAGTTTATGAGTTTTGGTTTAGTCATAAATAAAATTAGAATTTAAAATCGGCGTTCAATACTTTGCGCTCTCAAATTTGTGATGTGTTCTTGCTTAAATAATTCTGATAGAAAGGTTGGTTGAGAAGAATGGAAAGGTTTATAAATTAAAGATTATTAGAAAACATATGAAAAACAAAAAGGGGTTAAGCGAGGTTGTTACTAACGTCTTAATTGTTTTGTTAGTTATAGTTGCCATAGGAGCGATTTGGGCATTTATTTATCCAATGATTACAAAAAGCGGGGCACAGATAGAGGCAAGCCAAGCGTGTTTGACATTAAGCACTGCGATGGAGATAACAAAATGCGCGATATCTGGAACAAATGTTAGTGTTTTGGTAAAAAGAGGGGCAGGGACAGCAGATTTGAAAGAAGTAAAACTTATTTTTGAGAAAGATGATGGCTCTACACTTAACATAACAACACACACTAATGTTCCGACAGAATTAGAAACAAAAGCATATTCTTTAACTAACTTAGGAGGAAATCCAAAAGCTGTTGCTCTTGTGCCAGGGATTGTTGATGCAAAAACAAACAAGATAACATCTTGTGCACCACTTCCGAAGTTAGAGTGCAAATAAAATTTTGATATTTTAATTGCAAATAACAAAATAATTAATAATAAGATTAGTTTTGAGATATAAAAAATAAAATTGTTGATTTTGCGATTAGATACAATTAATTAATGTATTTTCTTTTTTATTGACTTAGATTTGGCTTGTTTTTGCTTTTGCTCTTTCTTCTTTATTTCCTGCTCTGCTTCTTGTTTTTCTTTTTCTATTTCTGCTTCCAATTCAGATAATCTTTTGATTTTTTCTTTTAAATCAGAAATTTTTTCTGCCGGCGGTTGTTTTTGTTTTAACATTTCAAGAGGAATTTTTTTAATATAATCTAAAAGAGAAGATTTTTCCATTTTTAATATTGTTTTTGACTCGTCGTCTATGTGTGCTTTTAAAATCCCCATACCAGATAAAACGCAGTTTAAATTCCATATTTTTTTGCCGTTTATTGTTTGTATAACTGCAATTATTTTCTTTATTTCTTCGGTAATGTTACGATTTTTCATCTCATCTTCAAGAATTCCTGGAAGCGCGTCTAAATCAACATTGGTTTTGATGTCAAGTTTCTCTGGAACTGCTTTTGACATAGTATTTAAAATTTGCATCGTTACTCCACCGTCAAGAGTAAATGCCGCTATTTTTTTCTCAGAGGGTATGTAATAATCAATTTGATGAATATTGTTTCCTGTTTCAAAATCAAGAATAAAAAATCCTGCAATAAGAAAAGCATCATTATATTTGCTTTGAAATTCTTTGTATTCTTTTGAGTTATTTAGCTTTTCTACGTAAGGTTTTATTTTCATTTTCTTTTTTATATTAAGTTATAAAAATTTGAGTATTTAAGATTATCGTAGATTAAAAGTTAGTTAATTGATGGAACGGGTTTTGATTTTTTTAGATAATTCCGAAATAAATGTTTCTAATTTAACACCAAAGACAGGTTTTTTTCCTCTTTCTTTTATTGCAAGAGTATTTGATTTTTCTTCTTTGTCACCAATTGTAACAATATATGGGATTTTTTGCATTTCGGCATCTCTAACTTTTTCATTTATTGTAGTTGTTCTGAAGTCGGAATCTATCCTTATATTAGGTATTTCTTTTTTTATTTGTTCTATTATTTTCTCTGCTGTTTTTGTATTTCTTTCGGTAAAATCAATAACTCTAACTTGAATCGGAGAGAGCCAGAGAGGAAGATTGCCGTTTAAGTGTTCTAATAAAATCCCAATAAACCTCTCAAGAGAACCAAAGATTGCCCTATGAATCATTATTAGAGGATATTCTTTATTATCTTTTCCGATATAAGTTAATTCAAATCTTTGTGGCATTTGCATGTCTAATTGTATAGTTGCACATTGCCATTCTCTCTTTTGAGAATCTTTTATGATTATGTCAATTTTTGGGCCATAAAATGCTCCTTCGCCTTTGTGAATCTCATATTTTATTTTTGATTTTTTTAGAGCTTTTTCAAGCATTTCTTCTGCTTTATCCCACTCTTCTTTTTTTCCCATGTATTTTTCAGGGCGCGTTGATAATGAGAGCTTATACTCAAAATTAAAAGTAGAATAAACTTTTTTAATTAATTCAAGAATGTTTGAAATTTCGGTTTCTAATTGTTCTATTGTGCAAAAAATATGCGCATCGTCTTGTGTGAATTTTAAAACTCTGAAAATGCCGGATAAAACACCGGACAATTCTTGGCGATGAACAGTACCATATTCTGAGAACCTTATAGGCAATTCTTTATAACTTCTAACCTTAGTTTTATAAACTAAAATGTGTCCTGGACAATTCATAGGCTTTACTCCAAAATCACGATTATCAAATTTTGTTAAAAACATATTGTTCTTATAATGCTCCCAATGTCCAGAGATTTTCCAAATTTTCGTATCAAATATTTGGGGAGTTGAAATTTCTTGATAACCTGCTTGGCTTTGAAGTTCTCTTGAAAAATTCAACAATTCGTTATAGATTATCCATCCGTTTTTGTGCCAAAAAACAGAAGATGGAGAGGCTTCATTAAAAGAAAACAAATCTAATTTTTGTCCGATAATACGATGGTCGTTTTCTTTTAATTTTGACGTATCAAGTTTTGTTCTCGTAATTTCTTTTAACAAGCGTTTGTAATCATAAACTTCTTCTTTAAAAGTTTCTAACTTAAATTCTTTTGATAGTTCGGATAGCGGATGCCCTTTTACTTTTAACTCAAATTCTTTATAATAACCGAATGGGGCTCTCGTAACATTAAAACCTTCTTTTTTTAGAGTTGATTCTGCTTCTGACAAATATTCTAAAGCAGTATCTGGATTAGCAAGGTTTGAAGAAAGATGAGCATAAGGATAGATAACAATATTTTTTGCCCTGACATCTTCTGCTGTTTGTTTAACAGCATCAATCATTTTTCTAACTATATCATTATTATCTCCTTTTTCAACGGCAGTTAAAATAACGAGCGGGTCTTTTACCTCTATTTCTTTTTTCCTTTCTTCGCTTAGTTTTTCAGGCTCTTTAATTGCTTTTTGAATTGGCTTAAACCGAATATAATCGCAATGTAACGTTAATATTCTCATAAAAAATGAAAACGAAAGAGATTTATAAAAACTATGTTCTTTTACTATATCTGTCTAAATATTTATGTAACTAATTAGTAGTTACAAATAGGAAGATTTATAAATTTAGATTTTAGCATATTTAAATGACTAAACGGAATAGAAATTATATTTTAGAGACAATTATAGCATCTGCTATTTGTTTTGGTGCTTATTCTGTTTGCAAATATTTGAATAATGAATCTGAGGGAAGGAGCCCTATTAAAAAATATACTATGAAGAATGAACAAGATAATAAAAATTCTATGGTTTTATGTTCTCGGCAAAATGGACAATATACAATATCAAAAAGAGGGATTGAGATAATTAAGAGATTTGAGGGATTTAGAGAGAGAGTTTATTATGATGTTGGCGGGAAGGCAACAATTGGCTATGGACATTTGATAAAAAAGGGCGAGAATTATGAGAGAGTAAATGAAAAGGAAGCAGAGAGATTATTAAGAGAAGATTTAAAAGTAGTTGAGGGAGCAATAAACAAATATGTAAAAGTAAAATTAAAACAAGAAGAATATGATGCTTTGGTAAGCTTGGTTTATAACATAGGAATAAACAATTTTAAACGAAGCACGCTTTTGCAAAAATTAAATAAAGAGGATTATAATGGGGCAGCAAACGAGTTTAATAGATGGAAAAATGTTAATGGCAAAACAATAAAAGGATTAGAAAATCGGAGGGAAGAGGAAAGAAGATTATTTCAAAGTAAATAAATTTATTTAAATAAAATAGATTATTTTTTAGTTATGGAAGAAGAGATAAGAGAGCTTGGAAAAATTTATAGGAATGGTAGCAATGGAATTAGCGCTGGAAAGGCGATGATGATGCTTAGGGAGATATATGAAAATCCAAACATTAAAGATGAATACAGGAAAAGTGCTGGAAGAGAATTGGGTTGTTCTAAAATTGAAATAATATTAGAAACAAATCCTTTAGCTGGCAGGGCTATTGAGATTGCATTAAAAGGAATGATTCTCGGCGGGATTTTTTTTGGAATGTATAAATTATGCAGAGAGATTTTTTAACTTTTGATAGTTTTTATTAAGGATATTTTGTGATAAATGCGAGATTGGCTTGAAAAATTGTTATTATGACTTATGAAATCTTGATTCATTGAAAATGAATTTATCAATTTGTTTTTTTGCTTGTTCTCTTTTTCTTTGGTGTTCTTTTAAGAAAGAACAGATTTTTTCTATTAATATTGATTTTAACTCGCTGGTCAATAATTTTCCCGATTTATAATCATCATGAATTTTTTTAAGTTTGTTGTCATCTGGCTCAAATAGCATTCTCAAGTATTGATATGAGATATCTATATCAGGATTGCCGCCTTTTTTTTGATGTTCTTCTATTGTTGGCTGTCCGCCTGAAAAAGCATATTTGTTTATTTTTAATTTAACTTGTTCTGGAGAATCTACAAGATAAATTGCAGTTTCCTCTTTTGAAGCAGACATTTTTCCAGATGTTCCTTGAAGTGGCGGGAGAAAGACATTATGCATTATTGAAGGTTTATAAAAACCCAATTTTGGAATAACATCGCGAGAAACTCTAAAATGTGGGTCTTGGTCAATGCCCATTGGGATTAAACAAGGAATATTCTTTTTTCTTAAAACGCTCGGCAGAATTGCAGGGACTGCTTGCATGGATGTATAGAATATTGAGCCGATGTTTGTGGAATCATTAAAGCCAAAGCTCGCTTTTACTACGGAGAAAGTGATTTTTTTTGCAATCTTGCAGGCTTCTTTATACATTAGATTTGCGTGTTTTGTGTCTATTAAAAAATACGTTTTTTTTGGATTAAATCCGAGTGCGATAACATCCAACATATTCTCATAAGTATATTTTTCAGTTTCTTCAAGAGTAAGATTTTGTTTGAACAAAAATTTCTCTTCATCCGGGAATTGAAACCACATTTCAACATTAAACTTATCTTGAAGCCATTTGCATAGAATCCAAGGAATTATGTGCCCAATATGAACATTTCCTGATGGTGCCCTACCTGTATAAAGAAAAAATTTGTTTCCTTTTTCATATTCGTCGAGAAGCCAATTTAAGTCGCGATGAGCAAAAAAAACCTTTCTTCTTAATAAGAAATGAAGCTCTTTTGTGTGTTTTTTTATTCTTTCTAAGGTGGGATTATCTAATTCTGAAACACCAAACTCTTTTATCAATTTATTATAATCAACATTTCCCTCCACTTGATAAGGAGTAACTTTAAACTCTTTTTTCATTATAAAGAAAAGTTAATGATATTTATAAATTATTAGTTTTGAATAATGCAATAAGATTTATATAGAATATTTGCGTTTAATGGAGATGAAAAAAGCGGGAATTTTGACAATAATAATATGTTTAATGTTTATTGAGTTTGTTAGTGCTGAAATTTCAATAAGTCAGCCTGCGCCGATTTATAATGTTGGAGATAGGTTTAATTTAAATATTGTTTTATCAAGCAAAACAAACTTAAATGATATTTTTATCACAAAGATAGTTTGTAATTCTGTTAATGGAACACAAGAGAGCGAGATTTATAAAATGCCACAAAGCGTTGTTGCGAACCAACCAAAAACAATTTTAGTGGACGGGTATTTTGGAGATTTTCTTATTAATGGGATGCGGGGAGAGTGTAGTTTCGTAGCAGGTTTTGCAAATGAAAAAGCAACGAGCCAAAAATTTGAGATTTCTGATGAAATAAAAGTAAATGCTGGTTTTGAGAAGTTTTTGTTTAGCCCGGGAGAGGAAGTGAAAGTATATGGAAAAGCGATAAAAAAGAACGGACAATTAGTGAATGGATATGTTGAGGTTATAATCTTGGATTTAGGAATAGATTATCTAACAAGCATAAATAACGGAGAGTTAAATTTTAGTTTTTATATCCCTGAAAAAGCAAAAGCAAGAGAACAAGAAGTATTAATAAAAGTTTATGAAAAAAATGATTTTGGAACCCAAATAACAAATAAAGGTGAGGTAGTTACAAATCTTGCCATTAGACAACAATTAAAGAAAGCAGATATTGCAGTAAATTCTGAGAGAATAAAACCTGGAAATGAATTGGACTATAAAATCGTGTTGTTTGATCAAGCGGGAGAGCTTATAGAAAAGCAAGACATTTACGCAAGAGTTTATGCTCCTGATGGTTCTATATTAGAAGAAAAAATAACAAAAAGCGAAGAAATGAATACAATTGCGATAAAAACAAATTTTATGCCAGGAGTATTAAAAATAGAAGCGATTGCAGGAGATATTCGTGCTGAAAAGAAAGTTAATATTGAAGAACTTGAAATGATTGATTATAAATTAGAAAATGATGTTTTGACAATCACTAACATAGGAAACATAAGATACAAAAAGAACATTGAAATTTTTATTGGGGAGGCAAAAGAAACAAAAGAATTAGATTTGGGCGTTGGAGAGAGTAAAAAATTTGTCTTAAAAGCCCCTAATGGAGAGTACAGAATTAGAGTTAATGATGGTTATGAAAAGAAATTATTGGGAAGTGCGCCATTAACAGGAAGAAGCGTATCTGTTGATGAAGAAGGGGCTGGATTATTTAATGACATTTCGTTTTTGTGGATGTGGGTAGTGCTTTTTGTAATGGTTGGCGGGATTTTGTTATATCATTTTGTAAAAGTCTATAAATTACCATATTTTGCATTTGGCTCAAAATCAACGATTAACAAGGAGCCTATAAAAATTAACGATATAAAAACCGCTGGAAAAGGAAATTTGCTTGATAATGGGGTAAAGGAAATATGTTCTGTCGTTGCAATAAAAATAAGGAATATGAGCGAGATTATTAATAATAAAGACGCTATAGAGATTATTGAGAATGTGATGACAAAAGCAAGAGAGCGCGGTGGAAAAACATATTCTAATGAAAATGGCAGTACGATTGTCTTTTCGCCATCAATAACAAATGACAATGAAAATAATCATTTAATAGCGATTAGAAGTGCAAAAGAACTTGAACAAACTTTAAAAGAATTTAATAACAGGGCAAAAAAGACAATAAAATTTGGAATTGGGGTGCATATTGGCGAGATGATAAAAGGGACTGACAATGATAAAATAAAGTTTATGCCAATAGGGAATACATTAAGCTTAGCAAGGCAAATTGCAGAAAAAGCGATTCAAGAAGCAATTATTTCTGGAGCAATTCATAGAAAAACTCTTGGAAAGATAAAGGCTGAAAGAATAGATGGGGATAATTTGTGGCGAGTTCATAAAATAATAGAGAGAGATAGAAATTCAGAGTTTATAACTAAGTTTTTAGAAAGGCAAAAAAGAGAGGAAATGGGAAAGGAATTGAAAGAAAAAAGAGCAAAATTTTTAGGCAGAGTAGGTAATTAAAATTTTGAGCTTTATAATTCAACAATAGCAGGGTTTTATAAAGCAAAATGATTTGGTTTGAGATAAATATTTATAATAGAAAAATAAAATATAATAAAAAAGAAGATGATAAAAATATTAATTTTTGATTTTGATGGAACAATCGTTGATACAAAAGAAGTTTATTTTAAAATGATAAATAAACACTTAAATAAAATCGGGATAGGAAAAAGACAAATAGAAAAGACAATAAAACTCGGAATGAATTTATATGATAGTATAAGGGAAATGATTCCTTCTCGGATTTATTCTTGGTGGTTAAAAGAGAAAATAACGAGAGAGATAGTCAAAGAGATAAAAGATATAAAAAAATGCAAGAATGTTGATGCGATAAAAGAATTTAAAACAAAGAAGATATTAATCTCAAATTCGTATTCCGATTTTGTTAGGCCCATAATAAAACATTTGAAATTAAAAAAATATTTTAATGAAATATATTGTGCTGATGATTTTAGAGACAAAGCAGATTTTATTAAGAAATATTTAAAATTAAATGAGATAGATGCAAATAGATGCTTGTATATTGGCGATAGAGTTAGTGATATAAAATTAGCAAAGAAAGTCGGATGTTATAGCATAATTATTTTAGGAAAATGTGCGTGGGACTCGCGAAAAGAAATTATGAAAGAGAAGCCAGATTTTATAATTAGTGATTTGAGTGAAATAAGAGAAATTTTAAGAAAGTTTAATTCTGTGTAATTAAATAAGAGCAAGAATATGCAAAGGTTTTTAAGTAGATTAAAAAAAGAAATTTAATGGAACTCTGTGCAAGAAGAAACATTGGTTTTGGGAGAGAAATTCTAATCAAAGAGATTATTGAGCTATTTAAAAAACATTTTGGAAGAGATGAAAAGGAATTAGCTCTGTTTAGAAAGTGGTTAAAATTAGCCAATAAAAAATATGGTGATGATGAATTGACTATAGAAGTTGCAAGAATAATGGATGAGGGGTATAACAAAGCGTTAGATTTGGGGAGATATATAAGCGCGAGGATTTTTGAACTAAATGGAAACAAAAAAATGAATTATGAGGAAGCATTAGAATTAATTGGACTCAGAAGATTAAAAATTGGCAGCGCGTTATATCATTTTTCAAATATAAATCATGGAATGGGTTTTGAAGGACATAGGGGAATGTGTTTAAGTGATTCTTCTGATTTTGGAGAGGTAGTTGCTAATATAGACATAGAAAAAGAAGTGTATAGGCATATATGCGATATTAGAAATCCAAAATCAATAATTGACCATGATGCAAGAACTATTGCAAAAACTTATTCAGCTGGCAGAATGGGAATAGGCGACATAATAAGAGAATTTATTTTTAACGAAAGAGGTGCAAGATGGTATGAATTAGAAGAAAGCGGGGCGATAAGAGTAATAAAGGTGGAAAAAGTTAGATAAATTAACAGCAATAAAGCTTATCTGGTTTTTTATTTGTATCGATTTTTCCAAACGGATTTCCAAATTTTTTAACATTATCTATCATTTCTGTTATTGAAGAGGGCTCTATTTGTTGTTTAACTAACTCTTTTCTTAAATCTCTTATTAAATCTGATAGATTTATTTTCATTGGACAATTTTCTTTGCATTGTTGACAAGTTGTGCAGAAGAAAGCCCCATTATTAAAAGCGTCTTTTTCTGATTCTTTGAAAAAGGAAGAAATAACTCCTTTTGCACCTGGAAAATATTTTGCGCCGTATCTTGAAAAAATTTGGTGATAAACCGGACAGAAATTCAAACATGCGCCGCAATTGATACAATATAATAACTCTTTAAATTTAGAGTTTAAGATAGTTGTTCTTTTATTGTCCAATAATATTAAATAAACTTCTTTTGCTCCTTGTGCGCCGCTAATTATTTCATTTTCTATATCTGCTGTTTTGCTTGGGCCAGAGATAATATTAACATAAACAGGATAGTCTTGTCCTGTTCCGAAAATGGAAGAGGCGCGGATAATTTTAAGGGCTTCTTCTCTCGTCTCAACAATTTTATCAAAACTTGTTAAAATAATATGCTTCTCAGGAATTCTTGAAATAAGCGATATGTTGCCTTCGTTCTCTAATATAAAAATGCTTCCATCACTTGAGATAACATTTGCGCCAGTTATGCCTATTTTTGCATTAAATATCTTTTCTCTTAAGATGTTTCTTACAAAACAAACTATCTCTTTTGGATTTGGATTGATATTAATGTTGAATTTTTCTTTTATTTTTTTTGAAATTTCTTTTGGAGTTAGGTGAAATGAAGGCAAAACTGGATGAATGCCTTTTTCTTTGAAAAGTTGAATGATAAAATCTCCCAAATCTGTTTCAATTATTTTTTTATTTTTTAACGCATTTTCTAAATTAATTTCTGTTATTGTGTTTGATTTTGATTTTATGATTGTTTTTTCCTTACCAATAATTTTTTTTATTATGTTTATTGCGTCTTTTACAGTTTGGGCTTCAATTACATTTATGCCTTGATTTGACAAATTTTTTATTGTTTCTTTTTTAAGTTTTACAATGTTATTTATTGATTTTTCTTTAATTTTTCTTAATTCTTCGCAAAACTTCTCTTTTTGTTCTTCGTTTAATAATTTATCTCTTTTCTCTTTATATGAATAGATAATAGGAATAATTGTTTTTTGGGTGTTTTCGTTATTCTTTATGTCGTTTTGGAGATTTATTTTTTTCATTTTAATTTTTGTTTGTTATTTTTTTCATCAAAGAAAAATTGGCTAATTTCTTTAACATCAATCTCTTTTGAATTTTCTTTTAAGTTTAGATAACACATTGGACAGGAAGTGCAAAGCATTTTTGCATTTGTTTCTTTTGCCATTTTAATTCGTTCTTTTGCTATTGAGTTTGCTAGTTCCGGATAATTGGATTTGACTCCGGAACCACCACCACAACAAAAAGAATAATTTTTTGTTAATTTCATCTCTTTTAAATTGCCTGATTTTTTTATGATTTCTCTTGGCTCTTCATAGATTTTTTCATATCTCCCCAAATGACATGGGTCATGATAAGTTATATCGTGATTAAAATTTTTTGGATTTATTTTTCCATCTTTTATTGCTTTTGCGATTGTTTGAGTGATATGTTCTACTTTTATATCCCAATTTTTAATAAATCTTGGATAGTTAGATTTAAACATATGGAAACAAGCCGGACAATTTGTAATTATTTTTTTTACTGCTCGTTCCTTGAATAACTTAAAATTTTTTTCAACTAATTCTCTCGCTTCTTTTTCATGTCCGGAATTTAAAACAGGATTACCGCAACAAACCTCTAAATCTTTTAACATAATAAAATCGATGCCAATTTTATTAAGAATCTTTTTGTAATTTTCTTCTAAATCTTTTGCTACGATTTTTGTTAAACATCCTGGATAATATAATACGTTGCCACCAAAGAAATTTAGGATTCCCATGTTTATTATTAAATAAAGAAAGATATTTAAGTTTTTGTAAAAATTTTAAAAATTAAATTGTGGCATTAAATCCAATTATAGACAGAGTTTAATAAATAAATTGAAAGAAGAAGCATAATTATGCCTGCTGCTAATCGCATATATTCTTTGTTAGTTTCAACCCAAATTGAAATTTTTTCCGTTTTTGTTCCGTAATGCATTGTAAAAACAATTATTACTAATGGCAAAACAAAAATTAGATTATATAACAACAAATAGGAGATTCCAAAAGTTTTGTTAATATGCATTAAACTTAATATTGCTAAATAAATTCCACCTGTGCAGGGAAGTTCAACTAAAGAAACGATTATTCCTAAAAGAATTATTGCAAACAATGTTCCTTTTTTTGCTATTTTTTCTAAAATTGGTTTGGTTGAAATCGGAATTCTTAGAGATATGCCTTTTCCATACCAAAAGAAATCTTTTATTTCTATTATGCCGCCTATGAAAACTAATATTCCTGCGCTGACAATTATTGGTTTAATAATTCCGGAAAGGGAAGTTAATAGTTTCATTATTCCTAATCCTGCTGAGAAATAAACTAAAAAAATAACGAAGGTGTAGATAAGTCCGTATTTTAACGCTCTTTTTGATGATGCCATGGTTATCATCGTGGCTAAAAGAAAGATTAAAACTCCAAAAGCACACGGATTAATTGAATCAATAATAGCAGCGATAATTATGCTCCATATAGTTAGTTTGTGGGCATCAGGATTATCCGAAGAGAGTCCTTCTGACTTTATCCCTTTTTGCGGGATACAATTTGTTAAGGATTGTTTTAAGTTATTAATTATCGGAGTATCTCCTATAAAATAAGAATAACCTTTCTCACACTCAATAACGAGAAGAGGAACCCCTCTTTGATATGGGCTTATTCCTAATTTATCCGCGAATTCTGCGTATTTTTTTCGATTTTCTTGATTGTTATAAACCTCTAATTGATAGATTGTAACATTCTCTATTTTTGCAGCTTCTTCTAAAATTCCAGAGTTAATTACATTCTCGCAATGAGGACATCCAATTCCCCAAAAGAAATAAACGTTTTTTTGATGATTCTCTATGGTTTTTGCTTGAATATTGGCAATTAGAATTAAGAATATAAAGAAAGATAAAACTAAACCCAATCTCTTTTTCATAGGATAAATAATAAAAAATGCTTTATAAGTTTAATGAAAAGATTTATTTGGGCAGAAAGTTACATCTTCTTTAAAACATTAATTCTTTCTTCTATTGGCGGATGAGTTGAAAAAAGATTTTGAATTTTTTTCTTGAACGGGTCTGAGATAAATAGAGGGGCGAGTGCTTTTGGATATGTTATTTTTTCTTTATTTGTTTGTTCTGGAGAGAGATGTTCATTCTTTATTTTTTGCAATGCGGAGATAAGTCCTGGAGAGTATCTTGTAAATTTAACTGCTGAGGCATCTGCTGAAAATTCTCTTTTTCTTGATATCGCCAAAGAAACGAGCTGAGCAGCTATCGGGGCTAATATCGCAACAATTATTGCTATAAGAAAGAAAATTGCATTTTCTCTTTCCTCTCTATCTCTTGATGCAAACCACAAATTTCTAAGAAAAATTTGAGAGATTATTGAAATCATTCCTATAAGAACAGTTGTTAGCGTCATGAACCTTATGTCATAATTCGCTATGTGCGACATTTCATGAGCTATAACCCCCTCCAATTCTTGTTTGTTTAATTTATTTAATGCACCTGTTGTTATACAAATGACTGCGTTGCGGGGATTTCTACCAGAAGCGAAGGCATTAATTTCATTAGATTCCATTACATATAATTTTGGCATTGGCAAACCAGAAGCAAGAACCATATTTTCAACTGCGTGAAAAAAATTTCTATGCTTAATTGGAGAGGCGGGTTTTGCCCCAACTGATGCGATGGCAATATTATGAGAGTAATAATAACTAACTAAGACATATGACAAAGAAAAAATTATTGAGATAACCATTATAAAAAAGAAATAACTTGGATCAAAAACAAAAGAAATTACATAACCAAGCAAAACAAAAAAAGCAAAAATTATTATGATTAAGAGAAAGGATTTTATTTTGTTTTTTGTTATTTCGTCTTCAAAAGATAATCTTTGTTGCATATTGATAAGAAATAAATAGACATTTTAAATCTTGTTAATTTAAAACATTAGAATTCTTAATTTTTTATTTTAATAATAGGTGCCGGATTTTTCTAACAATTCTCTTGCTTCTTGTAAATCTTTAATTACCTCTCTCATTGAAGAATATCTTTTATCCTCTTGTCTTGAAGATGCGGGTTTTGTAGAAACCATTCTATTCACTGATTCTATAAGTTTTTGATGCCCTTTTTGATAAAATGATGGTGGCCAAATTAAGTTTAATGGAACATTTGTTGGCAAAATTAAGCAAGAATTGCCTGATTTGGCTAATTTAATTCGAGAAGGAAATTGATTAAAAGACAAAAGTTCATATGCTATAACACCTAATGAATAGATATCAAAATAAACATCAAACCTATCTTCAGTTAAAATATCAGGGCTAATGTATTGGGGAGTGCCTAAAATTTGTCTTATTCTTTCACCTCTTAATCTTGCTGCACCGAAATCTGTGAGTTTTGGTTTTCCCATAATTTCGCAAAGCAAATTTTTGTTAGTGTCTGCTTTGATTTTTGCGCCCATTTCAAATATGATATTTCCTGGCTTAATGTCATTATGAACATATCCTTGTTGATGAACAGCATAAATTGCTGATGCAATATCTTCAATAACTTTTATTTTTGATGGTAAGGAAAAATCTTGGCTATTCTCTATTAAACCTTCCAAAGTTAGTTCAGAGCCCCTTTCAAGAATTGCAAAATTAGGGAATTGTCTATTGAGGTGAGAATCATACACTTGGATTACATTATCGCCTATCTTTAAACAAAGAGTTTCTTGAATTTCTATATCTCTTTTAAAAACATCCCCTCCATATTTTAATGAAGAGCAGTATTTATTTGTAGTGTTTTTATGAGGAGCAGGATTTATTTTGGGAGCGCATATTTTTATTGCCACAGGTTTTCCGTTATTTCCGCGATATCTTCCAGGAAAAACTATTGAAAACCTGCCTCCCCCTAATTGAGAATTAAATTCTGGTTCTATTTGCAATGCTGACAAAATATCAATTAAATTCATTTTAGGAAGTAGTAAAAAAATATTGGTTTATAAAGTTATCTTTTTAATTGAATCTCGATTAAAATTGATAAATATACGACCATTGCAGAGATTTATTTTTGATAAATAGGACTATAATCCTTTAATAAAGCAAACTAAAGCGCGAAATTGTTTAAGTAAATTAAAAGTATGAGATTTAATTAAAATCAAAAAAATATTTATGAGAGCGGATTAGTGTGTAAAATGTTTGAGGAAAAACATTATTGAAATGCCAAGAATGAAGATTAAAAAAGTTAGGAGAGATTTTGAGAGCGAGTATTCTTTTTTTATCTCTGGAATTAAGTCAGAGGCAGCGACATAAATAAAGCTACCTGCTGCAAATGGCAAAAGCAATAGTGTTAGTTGAGAAACAAAATTAAAAAGATAAAAGCCAGTTATTCCGCCGAGAACAGCAAAGAGGGCGACTATGAAGTTTATTATGAGTGCTTTTGTTTTTTTGAAACCGCCATAAACTAAGATTCCAAAATCACCTATTTCTTGAGGAATTTCGTGAATGGCAACAGCAATCGTTGTTGCGATACCGAGAGAAATATTTGTTAAGAAACTTGCCGCGATTATTAATCCGTCAATAAAATTATGAATGCCTTCTGCTATTAAACTCATATAAGCAAAAGAGTGGATTTTGCAATGGTTGTTATGGCAATGGTGCCAGTGTAGGATTTTTTCTATAAAAAAGAACGAGGCAAAACCAAAAACAACAAGGTAGAGAGATTTAGATGAATTTTCTATGGATTCAGGAATAAGATGGAAAAAAGCCCCGCCAATTAAAGCCCCTGCAGAGAGAGCAACAAGGATAAGAAGTATTTTTTCAAAAGATTTTCCCTTTAATAACAAAGTTATGACCCCGATAAATGCAATTAAACTAATCAAAAATGTGCTTAAAATAATTGCAACTATTATTTCCATTTTTTAATTATATAATATAAGAAAAAGAGTTTATTAAGTTAATGTTATAAAACGTATTTAGATTGGCGAGAGCAAGAGATTATTTCTTAATTTTTATTTGGTAATGGATAGAAAGTATATTCCCTACCCCTTTTTATATGGGTGCCGGGCTTTCCTAAACTATATGTTGTTACGGTTTTATCTGGGCGAGTTCTTTCCCATAATGGAATTCGATGCCCTTCAATGATAAGAGCCATTCTGGTAGTTTCTGCTATTTCTTGAGTATATTCTTCTCTCAAATGGTCTTGGTTTTTCATATTGTTAGTTTAAATTAAAGTATTTTTAAAGGTTTGCTTGTTCGTGTTTAGTTCAATCAGAATCTTCAACTAAGCTGTGTTTATTGTAAATTTTAAAATTAGTTTAACATAACAAATTTATGGAAAAAAAGTTTAATCAAAATCTCCAAAGGATTAAAGAATCATTAAGTGTTAGATGCGAGCACGAAATAAATTAATCATATAATAAGTTAGGAACTTTTTAAAAGATAAATTAAAAACCAAATTAGAATTCTATTTTAGGAACAGATTTCTCTGAAGGGGCTATTTTTAAATATTCTTTTGGTTGTTTGCTGTATATTTTTGCAAAGAAAACTCCTGGGAATGTTGTGCATGAATTATTGTATATGAGTATTGCATCATTGTAATATTGTCGTGCATAAGCTATTTTGTCTTCTATTGCTGATAGTTCTTGTTGTAAATGCAAGAAATTCTCATTTGCTTTTAAATTAGGATAGTTTTCAGCGAGTGCAAAAATTGATTTCAAAGCTGTTTGTAATTGGTCGCCTGCCTTAACTTTTGATGAAATGTCTTTTGCTTTAAGAAGGGCTTTTCTTGCTTCTGTTACCTCATTAATTATTTTTTTCTCGTGCTTCGCATATCCCTTAACAGTTTCTATTAGATTAGGAACCAGATCGGCTCTTTTTTTTAATTGGACATCTATTTGCGAGAGAGAGTTATCAATTCTATTAGATAAGATAACAAAGCGATTAAAATAATAAACAAAAATAATGGCAATTAATAATAGAATCGCTAATAATACCCATATGAAAAATGCCATAATAATTTTAATTATTTTGGGTTTATAAAGGTTTTTTTGCATTCAAAAATCAAAAGATGAGAAAACGAAAAAGTTTAAATACTTATTAAAACTTATTTTAAATAATAAAAGATAAATAAAAATTAATAAAACTAAGTAAATGAAAAAAGAGTCAATAAAAAGGTTTTTATTGGAAGTTCCTGAAGATATATGGGAAAGATGGAAAAACACAATTCCGAGAACAATTTCGTTGAATAAAGCGCTAATAGAGCTTTTGAAAAAAGAAGGTGAAAAAAATGAAAAATAAAATAATAATATCCTTAATAGGTTGTATAATGCTATTTAGTTTGACATCTGCTTTTCTTATTTCTGATCAAGGAACAAGTGTTCGGGAGAAATCAACTGGAAATCTTCTTTCTAATGGTAAATTAACAATCTTGATTTATGATTCTGCCGAAAATGGCAATCTGATATTTGAACAGGAAATAGAAAATGCAATTATTAATGGTTCTTGGAATTTAGTTATAAATCCAAATTTGGAATATGGTAAAAAATATTGGAAAGATTATAAAATAAATGAGGAGGATGTTGATTTTGACGGAAACGAGAGAATTGAGTTTCAATCGAGTGCGGGAAGAATAAATGATATATCATTTATTAATTTTTCATTGATAGCAAAATGCGAAGAGGGAAGTTCTATAAGAGTTATTTATGAAAATGGAAGTGTTTTGTGTGAAGATGATAGTATCGGCGAGAGCGATATTGAACTAACAAACTATGCGTTGAAAAACCAATCTGAGAGGTTCAATGGAAATATAACTGCTGAAGGCGGATTTTTTGATTTTCTCGGAAATTTAGTTTCAAGAATAAAAAAATTATTTGTTGAAGAAATAGATGTTTCAAAGAATGTCAATGTTATTGGAAATGTAAGCGCGTCTTATTTTATTGGCGATGGTAGATTTATCAGTAATTTGCCAGCTGGAAATGAGAGTGATCCTATATGGGCAAGCGAAAAAGAAAACTATTTAAACAAAACAACAATATTGGCGTTTGGCTATTATAATGCAACAGATTTTGTTATAACAGATTATTTCACAAAGAACGAAGTTATTGGACTTAATTATTTCAATAAAACAAATTTCCCATACACTCATTTGAGTAATTTTACAAATGACTTGGAAATTGAAAAATATAATGATAGCTGGATAAATCAAACATTTTATAATAAGAATGAAATTATCGCATTTAATTATTATAATGCATCTGATTTTAATATTGGGAACTATTTCACAAAGCTTGAAATTTTAGGATTTGAGTATTATAATGCATCCGACTTTGCTATATCTGACTATTATAATAAAACAGAGATTGAAAATTTGATAAATTCAATAGAAAAATATAATGACGGATGGATAAACCAAACTTTTTTCACAAAGAACGAGATTATTAGTTTTGGCTATTATAACATAACTCATTTTAATATAAGCAATTATTATTCAAAATCAGAAATCTATAACAAATTAGAAGTTTACAATAAGAGTGAAATAGAGGAATTTGGATATATTAATGAGACAATTGCAGGTTCAAACATAACAATTAGCAAGGTTGGAAATTCTAGGACTATTGGAATAAACATTACATCGTTAAAAGATTATTTTGATAAAATCTATCAAACAATAGGAGAATACCCAACGATTAATGAAATTGTCCGGCAAATCGGCAATTGGAGCGCTGATAAACAAAATTATTACAACAAAACAGAGATTGATGAAATTGGCTTTTTGAAAAATGAGAGTGATCCTATTTTCATGAATGTAAATAGTTCTTTGTGGAGTTCAATAAATTTGAAATTGAACGAAAATGATCAGAGATATAACGAGACAATATTAGTATTGAGCGTAAATAAGACATCAAATATAATGAGTTTGGGATTCTATAACAAGACAGAAGTTAATAATTTAATTTTAAGTTCTACGAATTTAAGCTTTAATCAAAGTTTAACGGATATGCTATATTATCCTATAACAAATCCGAGAGAGTTTGTTAATAGAACAGAGGTATCTGCATACAATGATAGTTCCTTGATATTGGTTGTAAATAGTTCTTTGTGGGGCTATATTGTATTAAATGAGAATTCTTGGAATTCTGTGTTTAATGTTAGCTATGATTCAAAAGCAGGAACAGGAAATTGTCCGTCCGGAAAATTTGTTGTTAATGTTACGAAAAATGGTGTCGAGTGCTTGCCAGTTAGCATAAGTGAGAGTGATCCTGTGTTCATGAATGAAAATGCTTCTCTATGGGCAGAAGCGAGAAACAAATTTAATGTGAGTTATAACAATCTATTAAATCAACAATGCCTGGGTGGAAAAGCAGTTAATGGGACGTTGGCAAATGGCACATTAAGCTGTGTGGAGGTTATAAATTATGAGAGCGATCCTTTCTGGAAAGCGAATTTTAGCAATATGCAAAATGATTGTCCTATCGGAAACTATGCATATGGTGTTTTTGGAAATGGCAGCTTGAAATGTAGAACTGATGTTTCTGGAAATAATGAAACAGATCCTTTATGGACTGCAAATTATTCTTTGATGGAGATGACATTTAACGTTAATAGAAGCAATTATTGGGGTAATTTAAACACGATTAATTCAACACAAATGCAAAACAATAACGGAATTTTAACGATTATTGAGGGGTGGGTTATCTCTTTATTTAATAATTTATTCGGAACAAAAACAACTGACAATTTAAGCGAAGGAATAACAAACAAATATGACAATAGAAGTTGGAATGAGAGCAGAGCAAATAATTTATATGCTGAAAAGAAATGGGAATATAACCAGACAGAAGCAGCGAATCAATACACCAATATAAGAGTCGCGGTTGATAATTTACACAAACACAATATTTTAAACATAACCGGGATTGATAGCAATGCTTGTTCTGGAACAGAAAAAGTGAGGAATGTTAGTCTTGTAAATGGAGACTTACAAATTGAGTGCGGGGTTGATGAAACACTTAACAACGCGCAGACATCTGTTTGGGAAATTTCACAAGAATTTTTAACAGCGTCTGCCTCTGTTTTTGATCCGTTTTTGGGAACAGCACTTTCTTCAGGAACAATAGCAACGCAAACATCAACATCAACAAGATTTGGAATAGCAAGATTATTTGATAGCACTACTGCAAATGGTGGATATAGGATAATGACAGATACCTCATCATTTTTATTGGCTGGAAATGAGACAGCAATATTTATATGGAGACATTTGGCAGGAAGAACAACTTCTTCCTATAGATTGGGGTGGCAAGATAGCACTACTATAAACACTGCCCCGACTGATGGTTGTTGGTTTGAGATTAATAGTACTGGCGCAGATAATAACAACACCCTAACAGGAAGATGCAGGAATAATGCTGGGCCAACAATAACTGCAACATCATTTACGCTTGTTCCTAATGAGTGGTATAAAGGAGTTATTACGATAAATTCCGGAGCAACAATAGTTAATTTTACGTTATATAATGATACAAGCCAACAAATAATTTGGAGTGGAATAGTAAATGCAAATATTCCAAATACTGCTGGAAGAGAAACAGGATTCGGGATTATTGCTGGAGAGACAACGACAGACGCAGCTGCTGGAATTTTGGACATAGATTATATGAGATTGATAGTAAATAGAACAATAACAAGATAATTATAATTTGAAGAGAGGGGACAAAAAATTTAATAAAATGGAGTTGCAAAAGATTAATTTGTGCTTAATTTTATTAGTGGTTAATCTCATTCTCTTGATTCAACCAGTTTATGCGATAAGTGCAAATTCTGATAGTTATTTGGTTGGTTCGTTTGGTGGCGGAGTTGTTTCTGGCGGATTTTCGTCTGAAAGTTATGATGGAATTATGTTATCAGAAGTAAAAGGAACGACAAGAAATGCTGAATCTAATTCATTGTTAGCAAACATAGGATTTTTTGAAAAAATAAGCCATAAGAAAACAGTTAACATAATTTCTTATTCAATCTCAAAAAAGAAAGTTATAATTGGTTATAGTGTTGGATTATACATTAGTGCATTGAATGCTCAATCTGTTTGGGCAAAAATAGAATTCCCAAATAAAGAACGGCAAATAATTAATCTTGTTAATGGGGAAACAATAAATTATCTTCCAACCCCGACTATTATTGGAAAATATAAAGTAATTTTCTATGCAAATTCTTCTGCTGGAGATGTTGTTAGTGTTGTTGATTATTTTGAAGTGATAGAAAAAGAAGAACAAAGCAGCGGTGGAGGCTCTTCTGGTGGCGGTGAAACAAAGACAATTGTAGAAATAAAAGAGTGTTCTTATAATTGGGAATGCACTCCTTGGAGCACTTGCTTTAATGGAAAACAGATAAGAACTTGCAAAAACACAGGAACATGTAAAGGGAATGAGAGTAAGCCAATAGAAATAATGCAGTGTTCAGAGGCTTTGTTTGATGTGATTTTAAGAATGGACAAAATAAACATTTCTGAAAAAGGAAAAATAAGATTTGTCGTTGATTTAATAGAGAAAAAGGGAAGTGAAAAAATTGATGTACATATAAAATATTCTTTAATAAATAGTTCTGAATACGAGGTATTTAGCCAGATTGAGACAATTGCGTTAGAAAAGAATTTGTCTTATGAAAAAGAAATTGAAATGAATTTAAATGATGGGCTTTATGTTTTAAGAATTGATGTTCTATATGGGAATTTACAGAGGGCTTTTGCTGAGAGAAAAATAGAGATTGGGTGGGATGAAAAACTGCAAATTAGAGACATTCATGGATTTTCGTACATAGATAACATATCTAAAAAAATAAATCACAAAAAAGGATGTCTGGCGATAATTATTTTTGCGTTAATGATAGTCATAATGTATTTAATATCGAACTGGGAAAATATAAAAACAAAATTAATGAGAATGCAAAATAAAAAGTTCAATGCTAATAGAGTTATTGGATTAATAAACAAGAAAGTCTATGATTCGTCAGGAGTTTATATTGGCAAAGTTAAAGAAGTTTTTCTTGAAAAAAACAAAATAGGAAGTTTAAAGATATTAGTGGACAAGAAACACAATTTGAATATCGCAGGCATAATAAGTAAATGGAAAGATGTTGTTGCAATAAAAGAGATTGTTATTATAAGTGATAAAATATTAAATGAAATAAAGAATAAATAAATTGAAAAGTGAAAAACATAAAATATAAAAAAGATAAGATTTAGTTATTAAAATGAGTAAAAAATTTGGTAAGATAATAAGAAAAAAAATAATTGCGATAGCAATAGTTGTTTTAATAGTTTGTGTTGTTATCGTAGGGTATTTTTGGAAAAATAATGTTGGCGGTTGTTCAATTGACGAAACAAACAAAGAAGAATTCGCAAAATATTTAACGGAAAAAGGGATAAAGATGTATGGTTCTGCTTTTTGTGGATATTGTAAAAAACAAAAGGAGTTGTTTGGAGAGGCATTCAAATATATTGATTATACAGAGTGCACGGAAAATAGAGAACTATGCAAAGATTTGGTTGGTGTGCCGGCTTGGAAAATAAACGGAGAGATTTATTACGGCACAAAAACATTAAGTGAATTGAAGGCTCTTGTTGGTTGTTAATTTTTTCGTTGAAAACATTGGTTTAGAAATAAGATTGGGGTTGGATAGAGACAAAAGATAAACAAGAACAAAAAGATAATTTTATATAAGATTTGAAAGTATTTTTGACATGGGAAAAGAAAAGAACGTTATCTATTTGGACAATTCTGCGACAACAAAAACAGATGAAAAAGTTGTTGAAGAGATGAAAAAATATTTTGTTGAAGAATATGGAAATCCGTCCTCGTTGCATGAAGTTGGAGAGAGGGCAAGGAAAGCAATTGATTTTGCAAGAGAGAAAATTGCAAAATCAATAAACGCAAAAAGTTATGAGATTTATTTTACATCTGGGGGAACAGAAGACAACAATATAGCAATACAAGGAATTATTAATGCAAATAAAAATAAAGATAAAAATAAAATAATAACAACTAAAATTGAACACCCGTCAATAACAAAAGTTTGTGAAGAGATGAAAGCGAGAGGGTATGAGATTATTGAGATAGGAGTTAATAAAGAAGGGATTATTAATTTAGAAGAATTGGAGAAAAAAATTGATGATAAAACGCTTTTGGTAAGTATAATGCATGTGAATAATGAGATAGGAACAATACAACCAATAGAAGAAATAGGAAAAATATGCAAAGAAAAAGAGGTTTTATTCCACAGCGATGCCGTGCAATCGTTTGGAAAATTGGACATTGACATTAGAAAAATGAATGTTGATCTATTATCTAGTTCTGGACATAAGATAAATGGGCCAAAGGGAATAGGGTTTCTTTTTGTAAGAGAGGGAGTAAATATAAAACCAATTGTTTATGGCGGGCAACAAGAAAGAGGACTAAGAAGCGGAACTGAAAATGTGCCTGGAATAATGGGATTCGCAAAAGCTTGTGAGATAATTAGTGGAACTAATAAAGAAAAGATAAAGAAATTAAGAGATAAGTTAATGTTTGGCTTAGAAAAAATTGGCGGGAAGATAAACGGTTCAAAAGAAAAAAGAATTTATAATAACATTAATGTTTCTTTTTCTGGAATAGACTCTGAAATGCTTGTTTTGTTTTTATCAAAAGAGAGAATAATGGTTTCTACTGGGAGTGCGTGCGAGAGCAAGAAAAAAGAAGAAAATAGAGTGTTAAAAGCAATTGGATTAAATGAAAAAGAGGCGAGAGGAACAATAAGAATTGTGCTTGGAAAAGAGACGAGCGAGAAAGATATTGATTATGCATTGAAAAAAATTGAGGATGGGGTGAAGAGATTAAAATAGTGATTGGAAAGGTTTAAAAAATAATTTCTATTTGATAGGTTAATGAAACCGCAAATCCAAATTACATTAATAATAACTATTGCTGTTCTTTTATTGGCTGGGGGAATAGGATACATTTACATAAAAACAACTACTTTAGAAAACACAATAAGTGTAAATGGAGAGGCGATATTAAAAGCAAAGCCTGATGTTTTAACGATTTATTTTAATATTGAGACAAAGGGAAATAGCGCACAAGAAGCGAAAGACAATAATGCTAAAATTGTTAATAACATAATAGAAAAAATAACAAAAGATTTGATAGAAAAAGAAAAGATATCAACTGAGAATTATAACATTTATGAAGATTATATTTGGGAAAATAACAAACAAAAGTTTGTTGGATACAAAGCAAGTTACAATATGAAAATAGAACTTAATTCCTCTGAAATTGAGAAAGCTGGAAAGATTATTGACATTGGCGTGAATGAAGGAGCAAAATTAAGTTATATAAATTTTGAGTTGAGCAAAAAGAAAGAAAATGAATATAAGGCAAAGGCTTTAGAAGAGGCTAGTAAAGATGCAAGGATAAAGGCAGATTCAATTTCTGCTGGATTGGGAAAGAAAGTTAAAGAAATAAAGAGCATCTCTGCATTAGAATTCAATTATTATCCTTGGAGAGTTTATGAATCTTCTGTTGGAGATGGCGTTGTCGTTGCGAAAGAGAGTTTAACAAACATTTTGCCTAGTGAGAGAGAAATTAACGCAAGAGTTAACATTGTGTTTTCTATAAAATAAAAACAAAATTTTAAAGATTATTATTGAAAAGGAACAACATAAAAAATTTCTTGTTTTATCGACGGAAAAAAATGAAGAACGAGAATGTTTAAATAATAAATTTTATCAAGAAAATTAAAATATTTAAAAAAAGAGGGATTATGAGAGCTGAGGAAAAAATAAATAACGCCATACAGAAAATAGAGATTGACGATTTTGGAATTAAAGACAAAAACAAATTGAATTTCTGGATATCAATGGTTGAGAAATATGATTATAATAAAATTATTTCTATTTGTTTGAGGGCTGGAACAACGCACGAGATTGCAGAGAGAATTGCTAGTGAAATTGATAGCGGGTTAAGCGATGAAGACAGAGAAACAATATCAATGTCTGCTGTTAGAAAATTAATTTTTGCATTGTTATATAAATATGATTGGGCTGCTGCGAAGAGATTTAAGACAGACGAGATATACATAAGAACGAGTTCTGAAAAATTTGAGATATTTGATAGAAGTAAAATTTCAAGGTCTTTGATAAAAGAGACGGGTATAAACGAAGAACAAGCTGATGGAATCGCGATGGATGTTGAAAAGTTTTTAAAAAATTTAAATTTGACTTACATATCGTCACAATTAATAAGAGAGATAGTTAATGTTAAACTTCTTGAATATGGGTTAGAAGATGCGAGAAAAAAATATACGAGAATAGGGCTACCAATCTATGACATTGAACAGATGATATCAAGGGGTGTTTCAACAGACATAAAAAGAGAGAATGCGAATTTACAACATACACCTGAGACAATAAATTGGATAATATCTGGGGAGACATTAGAACAATATGCTGCGCTAAAATTATTCCCGCAAAATTTAATGGATCCACACATATCTGGAGATTATCATATTCACATTCTTTCTAATGCTGCTACAAGGCCAAATTGCATACAACATGTTCCTGCATTGTTTTTTAGATATGGATTAAAAGTTGATGGAACAGGAACACATACTTCTGTTGCAGGGCCTGCAAAGCATTTGAGCGTAGCGATACAACATTGTGCGAAAATAATGCTTTCTGCACAGACACAAATGGCTGGTGGGCAGAGTATTGATTGTTTTAATGTTTGGCTTGCTCCTTTTGTAAGAGGATTAACAGATGAACAAATAAGGCAAGCTGCTCAAGAATTTATTTATGAGTTAAATCAGAGTTATGTAGCGAGAGGCGGACAAGTTGTATTTAGCAGTGCTAATTTTGAGTTTGGAATTCCAGAATGGCTAAAAAACGTTCCTGCAATAGGGCCTGGTGGTAAAGAAATGGGGGTTTATGGAGATTATGAAGAAGAAAGCATAAAACTTTTGAGAGAATATGTTAAAATAAAATTGAAAGGAGATTATACAGGAAAACAACATATGTGGCCAAATGATATTTTCAAAATAAGAAAAGGGGTTTTTGAGAAATATCCGGAAGAAATGAAACTAATACATGAATACATTGCGAAATATGGAACACCATACATTGCAAACGGAATTCCTGAATGGCAGACGGAAAATTTCAATTATATGGGGTGCAGAACGAGATTAGATAGTTGTTATGCTGGGCCTTGGGGAACACAGAGAACTGGAAATGATATTTATATAACACTTAATTTACCAAGAATTGCTTATGAATCAAAAGGAAATGACAATAAATTTTTTGAATTATTAAACAAGAGATTAACAAAAATGGCTGAAATATTATTGATAAAGCACAAAATTACAGATAATCTGCTCCATGTGCAGAATTTGTTAAGATTTTTATCACAAAAAATTGGAAATGAGGAATATTATAATTTTATGAACACAACAAAGACATTTGGATATGTTGGATTGACAGAAGCAGTTAAATTCCATACTGGGAATCATTTGCATGAGAGCAGAGATAGCCAAGAGTTTGGATTAAAAATAATAAAGAGAATGAGAGAGTATTGTGCAGAGTGCAATAAAAATTATGGGTTGAGATTTTCGCTTATTGCCTCTCCTGCTGAAACTTGTGCTGCGAGACTTGTTAAATTAGATATGGCAAGATTTGGAAGAAATGTAATATTTTCTGGAACAAAAGATGCTCCTTATTATACAAATAGCCATATGGTTAAGATGGATTCAAACATATCAATTGGAGAGAAAATAAGGATAGAACAAGATTATCATCCATTAACAAATGGTGGACATATTATGCATGTTTGGCTTGGAGAGCAAAGTCCATCAAGTGAGAGCTTATTAGAGATGACTAAAAAAATATGCAAAACAAATATTGGATTCTTTGCATATACAAGAGATTTTAGTGTTTGTAATAGTTGTTTAAATTTTGAGTATGGATTAAGAAATAAGTGTTCAAATTGCGGAAGCGATGATTTAAGCAGATATAGCAGAATAACAGGGTATTATCAAAAAGTTGAGGGATGGAATTCTTCAAAGAAACAGGAACTAAAAGACAGATTTAGATATAATATCAGCGAGTGTGGTTGTGATTGATTTTTAGATATCTAATATTGATAATGCGATTTTGAATTGAGATGAAATAAAAAAAGATAGAGAAATATTAGATGTAAAATAAATATCGCATAACAAGGGAGTTTATAAGCCAAACTAAATTAAAATTATAGAGAAGAAAGATGAGTATTTATAAAAACATAAAAGGGTTTGTTCCTACATCGCTTGTTGATTGGGATGGAAAAGTATCTGCAATAATTTTTGTTGGTGGTTGTAATTTTAGATGCAAATTTTGTTCAAACGAAGAGATTGTAATTAAACCTGAGAATGTAAATCCGATAGATTGGAAAAAAATGAGAGAATGTTTAGAAAAAAATAAAGAGTTTATTGATGGGGTTGTTATTAGCGGGGGAGAACCCACGCTTTATGATGATTTAGAAAATTTATGCAAAGAGATTAAAGAAATGGGTTTTTTGGTAAAGTTAGATACAAACGGAACTAACCCGGATTTGGTTGAAAAGCTAATTAAAAAAGATTTAATTGATTATGTCGCAATGGACATAAAGACAAAATTTGAAAAATACAAAGAAATAACGAATTCTGAAATTGACATTGAGAGGTTAAAAAGAACGATTGAAATAGTAAAAAATTTCGGTAATTACGAATTTAGAATAACCCTCTATCCAAAAATAACAAAAGAAGATTTGTTAGAGATTGCAAAATATCTAAAAGAAATTGGAGCTAACAAAGCGTTTTTCCTACAACAATTTAAGAATGAGAAGTGCCTTGATAAAGAAGCAGAAAAAATAAAACCATATTCAAAACAAGAGGTAGAGAAAATGTTTAATAGCGTGAAAAATTTTTTTGAGAAATCTGGATTGAGAAATGTTTGATTTAGTCTTGTTTTTTAACAAGGGGGACAAAAGAAAATCCTGGAAATTCTTTGACAGAAAAATTATCTCCGTCTCTTTTAATTTGAACAATTGATTGCTTTACTGCTGCAACAATTATACCATTCGGTTTTAATTGATTAATTAGGAAATAAGGAATCTCTGGACAAGAAGCACTTATTAAAATCCTATCATAAGGAGCAAATTCCGGCAAACCATTTGAGGCATCTCTGTTTAAAATCTCTATATTTGAATCTTTTTGTAAGAGATTCTTTGATTTTATAGCTAATCTTTGTATTATTTCAACTCCATAAATTTTACCTTCTTTGATTATTTCTGAGAGCAAAGCGAGAACATAACCAGTGCCTGAGCCAATTTCAAGAATTTTTTGTCCTTGTTTTGGTTCTAATAACATTAACATGAATGCAATGGTTGATGGTTGAGAGATTGTTGAGCCATTTTCAACAGGAAGGGCCATATCTTCATATGAATATGCAACTAAATTTTCAGGAACAAAATTTTCTCTTTTTACTTTTGCAAATGCATTTACAATGTATTCTGGAAAATTTTTTGCTTTTAATAAAGAGATAAGATTTGAGTTGTCCATGATTTTATTAGTAAAATGAGATATTTATTATTAACTATGGTTTTGTATTGTGGGGAAGTAACAAAATTCTATAATAATTCTTAAAAGGGATGAGATAAATAAAAAAGAATGGAAAGGAAGAGAGAGATTGGGGATTTTGGAATAGGTGAAGACATAGGAAGATTTTTTGAAGATGGAAAAGAAGAACAAATAAAAAGAATAAAAGAAAGGCAATAAGTTTAAAAAGAAAATTTGGTTATTGATTTTATGACGGAATTTGTTAGTGAATTATCTTCAAAAAATTTTAAAAATTTTATAGCAAAAGGAGATTGTGTTGTTGATTTTTATGCGGAATGGTGTGTGCCTTGTCAGAAATTAAAACCTGTTTTTGAAGATGTTGCAAAGACATTAAAGGAAAAAACAAAATTCGGAAAAATGAACATTGACGGAAATGAAGAGGTTGCACAAGAATATATTGTTATGAGCGTTCCGACGCTAATTTTTTTTAAGAATGGGAAAGAAATTAATAGAGTTAATGGATTTATTTTAGGTGAAGAATTAAAGAAAATCATAAAAGCAACTTTTAAATAACTATTTTTATTCGTTGGATTAGAAATATGACCCCGT
>JAOAJC010000004.1 GCA_026414385.1 Candidatus Pacearchaeota archaeon
TGTATAAGAGACAGCAACCACTAACATCCAAACCACCAATTTTGTTACCTTCTATTCTAAAAAACTTTGTCTTAACAATATTAGTTATAGATGTTTTAGAAACCCCAAAATCAGCCAACAATCCTTTTCTTTTCTCGCTCTCTCTTATCCTATTCAAAATTTCTTGCTCGTCTCTTATCCTATTTGCTATTGAATTAGCTTCTTCCTTTGCACTTCTGATTCCAGCTTTTTCTAATTTCAAATTATAATACAAATCTCTTAACTCATTATAGGAATAAGCAACTCTTCCCTTCTCATCCATTCCCTTTAATGCTTCTACCCTCTGATCATTTGGAAATTCTTTTTTCAATTTTTCCAATAATAATTGTGAAGCTCTTTGCGAATCAACGCTATCTCCCCCAGCAAATATGTTTTTCTTTGTTGTTATTCCAGGGCTATTCTCTATGTTTTTTATTTCATTATTAACTTCATTTAAGGTCTTCTTCCTCATCTCAATCTCTCTGTTTATATCTGCCTCATTCGCATTTAAGCACTGTGTTAAACTATAATACTTATTTCCAGGTCCTGACATAGCCCTACATCTCTCAATCCAGCCATTCTTTCCACTCATTGTCTGTTCTCTCGCCATTGCCCCGCCACTAAATCCCAAAATAGTATTTTTCAATATCAAAGCACTAGAAGTTGCAAAACAAACGCTCTTCATTGCTGTCACAACCTTTCCTAACTTTTCAGATATTTTCTCAAAATCATTTATTGTCTTGTTTAAACTCTTTATTGCCTCTCTCTTCCTGTCAGGACTTAATTTTATTGCTCTTTTTTCTATTCCTATTTTTATTGTTAAATTAGTTTGTGTTGTCGTCCCTGCAACTTTTGGAGTCAATATGACTTTGGCAACTTTCGCCATTTCAACTTTTTCCAATCTAATATTTTCTCCAGAACCCTCGCATAATTCCTCCCCGCTCGTTCCTAATTTCATTGTTTTAGTTTTCTTTAATTCTATTGTCGCACCTCTCTGAGCAGCAACCCTACAATAAACCCCCACCTCAACCTCTTCCGAACTTATTACCTTATTTAACCTTAAATGCGTTATCTTTTTCGCTGTCTTTGAACTATCCATTCTAATTTCATTATCAGAAATTGTCTTTCCAATGAAACTTCTATTTCCAGAAAATTCTTCTTGTTCTAAATTCACAATTAAATTATTAATGCTAAAATCAGCATTTGGTTTCTTTATTAGTTCAAAAACATCAACCAATCTTATTATCCTAAATTTCCCATCAATTTTTCCATTAAATACAGCATTTTCGTCACTAAAAACAATCAACCTATTTAATTGTTCTTTATAACTTTCTATCTCTTTTGAGTTAGGATATTTTTCTATTAACTCTTTCAAAATTTTTATCTCTGTCTCTTTTTTGTAACCAATTATTTTTGGTTCTCTCGCTAACTCTAACGCCCTCTTCAACGCAATCTCCCCATACAAATCAGAACCCTCTACCTCTGACTTTCTCTCAGCAGGATAATCTCTTGCGACTTTCAGATACGCTTCTATTGCCTCATTAAAAGCTTTCTCAGCATCCTCATTTGGTAAAGGAATATCAAAAAATATTCTGCTTTCCTCGGCTTTATCACTCTTTTCACCAATCCGACTTATTTCCAAAAGTATATTTCTTAACTGCTTATACCAACCCTCATTTGATTTATACTCATTACCAACATCTTCTTTTTCATTAACAACAACCTTATCTAACTTATCAAGACTCTCTCCAAAAAACAATTTATTGCTTATATTAATCCCATAAAACCCTTTCTTTATTAGTCCGACATCTTGTTTTAACTCAACATACCAATACACGCGATTATCTTTAGAATATTGTTTAGGAATAAGTACTTTTCCATCAGGCGTCTTTAATTCCCTCACAAAAGAACTATCTCTTAATTTCAATTCTAACGCAAAATTTCCAACACCTCTACAATTTAAACTAACCTTTCCTGTTCCAGGAGTTTTCCCGGCTTCAACTTTATAAACCTTACATCTTCCATTATCAAATGTTGTCCCTTCTGTTACAACATAACTATTTGTTCCATCATCACTTGTTACCTCTATTCTTGCTCTCTTTACCCCAGAAACATATCCTGAAAAATAAGCATCTAAACCTGCCTGGCAATAATATCCCGGCAAATAAAAAGTATTTGCACTCTTTCCCAATTCTGCTTTTATCTCGCCGATTTTTAAATCTCCCTGATAAACTCCAAGATAAGCATTATTTGCGTCACTCCCTAACAATCTTAAAAAATATCTTCCATTCCAAAAACCATATTTAGTTTTCTCGCTCTCCCATTTAGCATCACTTACCTCTTCTAATAAAAATTCCGTTCTGCCTATGCCGATTGCATTCCCTGCCTCATACTCAATCTGTCCTGTCAAATTAACCTCAACATAATCAGATAAATTTTTCTCAACAGGATTTCTCTTTAGAATTATCACAGCATAACCAATATTATTTATTAACGGACTATTTAATAATGTCTCTCTTGTCCTTAAAGCCGCTCTAGCAGGATGAAATCCAACTCCAGCAACTTCTTTTGGATAACTCCCAACGAATCTTATGTTATCTATTGATTTAATATTTAACAACGGATTAATTTGTAAAGCTTCAATCTGACAAAATACAGGCACGTTTTGCTCAGCCAACAAATCACTTCTAACCACCATTGGCTCGCACCCAGCTATCCCTGTCTGCAAAATAAAATCTTGCCTTGCCTTGCAATCTTCTACACTTGCAACTTGCGGCCAATAAACACTCACTCTTCCAGCATAATATGTCTGATAATTCGGCTGCATCTGATAACTTGAATAAAACCCGCTTGCAGCACTTATTAAATCTGCACTAAACAAAATCATTAGAAAGGTTAAAACAAATAAAATAATTTTCCTCATTTTAATATTCCACCCCCACGCTTAATGCCTCAAACAACTCAAAATTCTTTTGCAATTCCTCTAACGAATTTGGTTTATCCAACAATCCCACCTCCAATTTTAATTTGTCTCTTTCTAAATCACTTGTCAATAAATAAATCTCTCCCCTCCCACCACCAATTAGAGCATTTTCTATCTTTGTTTCAGGAATCTCCACATTATAACACTTTCTTTCTGTTAACCCAAAAAATCCACCCAACGCCCCTTTCGGCTCCTCAACACACTGCTCTTTCGTTGTCGCAGGCAACACTAAACTTGAATTAGAATAAACATAAACACTCACATTATAAAATCCCTCTGCTAACTTCACATTTTTAACTTCTGGCAAAACCGCATTTATCTGTCTCTGCCCGTTGTCAAAAATAACCAATGCCATCTCGTTTAATACCTTTCCACCACTTTTTACTTCTAACTCAACATTATACTCTTTATCCATTATAACATCAGCAACCACCTCTTCATTAGTTGAAAATATCTGTTTATTGTCAAAATATCCTTCTTTTTTTGTTATTAAGATTCCATTATAACAAGCGGGCGCCTTTCCAACAAACCTTCCATCAACACTCTCGCCCAATCTACACCTCTGATTTAAGCACTGATAACTTATCTCAGCATCCAATCTATTTAAATTAACATCATAAACATTTACCTCTATATTTTGCGTTTTATATGCACAGATGTCCGGCATTTCCTCTTCCGAAATAATCTCGGAATACACTCCCTCTCGTGGTAAATTCTTGTCTATAACAGCAACCATCGCAAACTGAAATGTTTCCATTCCATCAGAAACCTGTATTAAGACAGGATAATAAATATCATAAACAAAATGATACGGGGCATAACAAAATCCCATAACACCCATTCCCTCTTGCATCCCAACTGGTTCAGCAATCATTAATTCTTCATCAGCACCATGAATCTCTATCTTAGTTGGCCATCTTCTTGAATAAATTAAATTAACATCACTCCCAATATCACTCGCAACAACAAAATAATTTCCTTTTTTCTCTTTCCCAAAACTTATCGCCCCAATATTAGCAGATAATGCCTCTCTCAACTCTTCAATTACCTCTCTCGTCTTCCAAACTTTTCCAGAACAACCCAACTCAACCCCATCAACAGGAGCATAAGCCCTTAAAACATCAATCCCATATTTTTCCAAAAACAAATCCTTGTTTTCTTTGTTATATATCTTAATCGCATCATCATATAACTTACCAATCTTACTATTTATCTCAACACTATGCTTACTCCTCCTTGCACTCCCACCCCCCTCTTTATAAACTAACAAAGGAACATTTACATCAACTCTAACGACATTATTAGAAATACTAACCCAAACATTACTTACATCACTAAGATTTATTAAAAACCCTTCCCCATAATATTTTTCAAAATTACAATTATTTACTTTTCTTGCAATATATTCTGAAATTTGTTTTTCAATCTCGCTCTTTGTTGGCACCTGCTCCTTTTGCAAACCATTATTTGCCACATAATACCAATAAGGAACAGGAAAACCTAAAAAATTCAATTGATTTCCTGTCGGAACCAACTCACTCCCTGGGACATATTCAGGAACATCAACATATCCTCCCTGGCTCTCTGCCAAACTAATTGCTAACTCTGCTTCTTTTTTTATGCAAGATTCATATTGTGTATAAATGGGCTGAAATTCTGGAGAAATTCTCTCACCAACATAATAACTAACTAAAAAATACCCTAATATCACGCCAACAACAACAAGCGCAACAATTACATAAATCGCAACCTGTCCTTTCTTACCATCAAAAAATTGCCACCTCATTTTTTTATTAAACCCACACCCCCTTATTTATCACCCAATTCTCCAATCCCCTATCCACAAATTCTATCATTATTTGCATTTCATTAATCTTATTACCCCTCGCTCTGTTATTTATTATTTGTATTGTTGAATCTATTCCAAAAGCATTTAATGTCTCTATCAGCGATTTTTTATTATCTTCTGCAACCATTATTTCTTTCCCCCACTCTCTTTTTTATTAATTCCATAATCTCGCTATTAATATCTTTATCTATAATTTCTTTAAATCTCTCCCACAATCTCTCGTCCTCAATTAAAAGTAAATATTTTTTCATCCTCTTTTCTCATCTATTTTATCAATAATATACTATAAAAATCTTTCTTATTTATTAAATTACTTAGTAATTAACTTAATAATAAAAGACAAAACCTGATAAAGTTATTCATTCGTCAACCAAACAATTTAGCTAATTTAAAATAACAAATACCATTATCTTTATTTTTATAATTCTCTTAAAAATGTGCTTTCAAAAATGGCCTCACCCGGAGTCGAACCGGGGTTCCATCCACGTCAAAGATGTGTCCTAACCGCTAGACTATGAGGCCAAACATATAAGCACAATAAAATCACTATTTAATATTTACTAACCTAAAAATCAAAGCAAGCCATAAAAATGGCCCTACCAAGAATCGAACTTGGGCCCCCTCCATGTGAAAGAGGTGTTCTGCCATTAAACCATAGGGCCTTATCAATAAAATCCCCCCTATAAATAAAAACCTTTTTAACCTCTTTTCTATCAATAATTTCATGCCTGCATAGCTCAGTCGGTAGAGCAACAGTTTTGTATAATGCGATTGCATCGCAAACATTTGATGCAATATGCACTCAAATGAACTGTGGGTCGGGGGTTCGATTCCCTCTGCAGGCTTTGTCTAATGGGAATCGAACAGGTTCGATTCACTTCAAAACTCCATGTTTTGAAGTCACAGCGGAACGAAGTTCTGCTCGTGCCTCTGCAGGCTTTGTCTAATAGAAATCAAAGTTCTTCTCATACATCACCAAATTTCTTTCCAAATTTTAATTAGAGAAACTAAATAAAAATAATGCAATCAAAATACAAATAAACCATTCAATCAAAAACCAATTTTAAAATTTAAAATTTATCTGCAAACTTTCCAATCAATGGAATATATCTCTTCTCCTCACTAACAGAATAAATCATTCCTATTATCCAAAGCAAAACCCACCCAATCCATAAAACACTCATCAAAAACCAACCAATAAAAGGCAAAAATACAAAAATCATTCCAATAACCCACAAAATTACAGAAGCAATAAACAACACCAATCCTTGTTTTGCATAAAACATAACATAATCATCATCTTTCTTTGTTGCTAACGCAATTATAAATCCAATTACAGTTAAAAAAACGCCTAAAAAAGCAAAAAGCTTCCTCTCACCATCATTGCTCTTTCCCTTTTTTACCATTAAACAAACCAAACGAAATATCTATAAAAACCTTTCCAAAATCAAACTGATCCTATCACTTAAACAAGCGAATCATAAGTATCAACCCCTATAATTACTTAATCCTAAGATTAATTCCAAGCTGTTCTAACTAAATTAGATATAAATGAAAATTTTAATGTTTGATTTGTCAAGATTAAACTAACAGAAACCCAAAATCCAATAATTTTATTTAACAGCTTCATCCACAAAACTTGCCTTTCCGCTTGAGACCAAAATCTCACAAACAGCAGCGTCCAAATTTGCCAACTCTCCCGCCATAAAAGGCCCCACCACATTACCAAACATATCAACAAACTGCTCAACATTCTGCTTAAAAATTATCATTTTATTTTTGTTCTCAACCTCCCCTTTCTTCCCATTAAAAATCTTTCCGATTTCTTTGTCTTCTTCTTCAAATGATTTTACCAATTTCTCAAATAATTCTCTCTCAAAAGATAGCATATTCTCATAATCTCTTTTCATTATTCCTGTTTCTGCTGCAATAAAAACAAGATTCAATATTTTTTTCTTTCTCCTTAACATTAATTCCTTAAAAAGCGCAATTGAATTTTCTAATTGTTTTTTTGTCTTTGTTGTTGCATCACTAAAAAAATCAGATATGTTACTTTGTTCTCTTTTCTCTTGTATATACTCTGAAAACTCATCAAGAAAATTTTTTGGCAAAGCCTGTAAATTTTCACTAAATTTCTCTTTTCTTAACAACTCATACAAATCATTGTAACTTATCATAAAATTTCTTTCCCATCTAAGTTTATAAAAATAATTACACTTCTATATACCCTCTAAATTATTTGTAAAATCGTCAAAACCCATCAATTTATTTCATCAAGTTATTCCTAATAATCTTATCCCACTTAAACCTTTTTCCCTTTAACCCCTCGCTCTCAACAAATCTCTTCTCACTTTCTATTTTTGATGGATAAATCAGCACAGGAACAGCTTTAGAAGAATGTGCTTTTTTCTTACACGAAGTTGTATGGTCTGGCAAAATAATTAATTTCTTATCCTCAATAAAATCTTTCAAAAAAGAGAAAAACTCTCTATCAATAAGTTCTATCATCTTTACTTTTTCAATTGCCCTGCCATCATGCCCCGGCACATCTGTTTCCTTAAAATGTATGTAAAAATAATCAATTTTATTTTTGTTCATTTCAAGCATTCTTTTTGCCTCTATAATTGCCTTTTTCAACCCATCATAAAGATTTGAATAAATGTCTTCACCTTTTAATTCAGGATAAACAAACCTATAGATTTTCATCCCAAATGTTTTTGCAATTCCTATCTCAAGAGGCATATATCCCAAAGCCATCCACTTGCCTTTTAATTTAGTTATTTTTCCAACCCTTCCTCCGCCTCTGCAAAAAATAAAATTGGCAGGAAGAAGTCCCTTTTTTATCCTTTCCAAATTTAATTTGTGTTTATTTAAAATTTTAAAACTCTCCCTTACAAAATTATTTACTATCTCAGCAGCAAGATAAGAATCTTTTTTGTTATCCAACGCTCTCGCAAAATTAAACTTTCCCTTGTCAATCCCAGTTGCTCCTTTACTCGTATAACCAATATCAATATTAGATATTTTTGCGTTAAAATTTCCTTTTATTACCAACACTCCCCTGTGTTGTATTCCCGGAACAAACTTAATCTCACAACCATTTATTAAACCAATTTTAGAATTTATCGCTTCTGCTAAAATTTCTGCTTCTCTTGTTGTTAATGTCCTTCCAACTCTCCTATCAACAACATTCCTGCTCTCTAAATTATCTATTGTCCCAAAATTACATCTAAATGCTAAATCACCCCTCTCAACTTTCATATCTAATCCGTTTGCTTCCAACCATCCTCTCGGAATTTCTTCAGGATTATACCCAAACAAAGAAACAACTGCCGCCGAAGATTCTGGAGCAACTCCTTTTTTTATTGAATAACCATACCCTATTTTTGATTTTCTCGCAATTTTATCAAGATTTTTTGTTTCAGCTTTTTCAAGCGGAGTCCTTCCACCCAATTCTAAACACAGCTCATCAGCAACCCCGTCAATAACAACAACCACCCCTTTCATACTTATTATCACTGTTCCAAACTTATAAAACTTTATGTCATAACAAGTTTTATTTAATCCGATTTTACTATTAAACCCTTTATTCACTAAAATATCAAAAATCGCATTATCTTAAAAACCCAAATCCATAATAAAAGCACATAAAACAATACAAAATTAATCTTTTATTAACAAATTATAATAGCAAACACGTCATCAGATTATTATCAATTAATTGTTTCTGTCATTGGCTATATTTATATATGATAAAACCTATATTCAAACATGTTTGAATCACTCAAGAAAAAACTATTTTCATTTTTAGGCAAAGAAGAAAAACCGCAAAAAAAATCAAGAAAAAAAGAAAAAAAGAAAAAAGAAACTAAAATTAAAAAGCCAAAACTATCAAAAAAAGAAAAAATTGAAGAAAAACGAGGAATTATTGCAAAAATATCAGAAAGCATCGGCATTTCCTCAAAAGCAAAAAAGCAAAAAGAAAAACCAAGCAAGAAAAAAGAAATAGAACCTAAAATTTCATTAACATTTGAACCATCAAAGCAAAAATATGAATTAGATGTTGAAAAAAAAGAAGAAAGCGTTGAATCAATAATAGAAGAAATAAAACAAGAAGAAAAAACAAAAGAACCGCAAAAAGAAAACTTTTTTTCTAAATTAATGAAAAAATTTTCTTCCTCTCAAAGACTAACGAAAGAACAATTTGATGAAGTTTTTCAAGAATTAGAAATTATTCTTCTTGAAAACAATGTCGCTCTTGAAGTCGTTGAGAAAATAAAAAAAGATTTAGAAACATCCTTAATCGGAATGGAAATAAAACGCGATAAACTATATTATCAAATAATTGAATCATTAAAAATCTCTATTCTTGAAGTATTAATAGAACCACCAAATTTAATACAAGCAATAAAAGAAAGCAAAGAACCCTATGTAATTTTGTTTTTTGGCATTAACGGCTCAGGTAAAACGACAACAATCGCTAAATTAGCTCACTTATTAAAAAAGAATAACATCTCTTCAGTCATAGCTGCCGCAGACACATTTAGAGCCGCATCTATAGAACAACTAAAAATTCATTGTTCAAACCTCAACATACCAATTATCTCAAACAATTATGGAGCAGATCCTGCCTCAGTCGCATTTGACGCAATTAGTTATGCTAAAAAAAATCACATAAAAGTAGTTCTTATAGACACTGCAGGAAGAATGTATACAAAATTAAATTTAATGAAAGAAATGGAAAAAATAGTTCGCGTCTCAAATCCAAATCTTAAAATTTTTGTTGGAGAATCAATTACCGGCAACGACGCAACAGAACAAGCAAAAATGTTCAATGAAACAGCAGGCATAGATGGAATTATCCTCACAAAAGCAGATGTTGATGAAAAAGCAGGGACCATACTATCAGTTTCTTATGTAACAAAAAAACCAATTTACTTCTTAGGTACTGGACAATCTTATGATGATCTAATGCCTTTTAAGAAAAAAGAAATTCTTAAAAATCTTGGCTTAGAATAAAACCCATTAATCTATTTGTCTTAACATCAAAACCACAACTTTAATAACCTTCTTTAAACTTCCAATTTTATGCTTGATAAACTATCTTCAATTTTGAAAAAAACAACAGACAAAATAGCAAACGCTATCTTTCTTGACAAAAATCTTGTTGATTCAATAATAAAAGATTTACAACGAGCTTTATTAGAAGCAGATGTTAATGTCTCTCTTGTTTTAGAACTAACAAAAAAAATTAAACAAACAGCTCTTGATGAACGAATAAAAGGGCTTGAAAAAAAAGAACATATAATAAAACTACTACATGACGAACTTATTCGGCTTCTTGGAACTTCAAAAGAAATTCAATTAGGCAAACACAATGTTTTTCTTATGGTAGGGTTATATGGTTCAGGTAAAACAACGACAATCGCAAAACTCGCATCATATTACGCAAAACGTGGCGTTAAAGTTTGTGCAATCGGACTTGACATTCATCGTCCAGCAGCATCAGAACAACTCAAACAATTATGTGACAAACTTAATATAAAATCATTTATCTCTCCAGAAGAAAAATCGCCAAAAAAAATATGGGAAAAATTCAAAAATGAAATTAAAAACTATTCACTTATCATCGTTGACACAGCAGGACGCCACTCTTTAGATAAGGATTTGATTCAAGAAATAAAAGAGATTGCAAACTTCGCAAAGCCAACAGAAACTTTTTTAGTTATGCCGGCAGACATCGGACAAGCAGCAAAATCACAAGCACAAGCATTCAAAAAAGCCCTCTCAATTTCAGGAATAATAATAACAAGAATGGACTCAACTGCAAAAGCAGGAGGCGCTCTTACCGCTTGCGCAGAAGTTAATGCACCTGTTGTCTTCATCGGCACAGGCGAAAAACCATCTGACTTAGAAACATTCAACCCAGAATCATTTCTCTCTCGCCTTTTAGGAATGGGCGACTTAAAAACCCTAATGGAAAAAATCCACTCAGCAATGTCAAAAGAAGATTTAGAAAAAACCCAAGCAAAATTAAGAGAAGGAAAATTTACGATGCGAGAATTTGAATCTCAACTTGAAACAATGTCTTCTATGGGTACAATGGATAAATTAATCTCGCTCATACCAGGTTTTGGTTCTGCAAAAATCCCGGAAGAAGCAATGGAAAAGCAACAAGAAAAAATAAAACGCTGGAAAGCAGCAATAAAATCTTTTACTCAAGAAGAACTTGACAATCCAGAATTATTAGAAAAACAAACCTCCCGCATTCAAAGAATCGCAAAGGGTTCTGGCACTTCTACTTCAGATGTTAGAATGCTTGTTAAACAATATAAACTAATCAAAGACATGATTAAATCTTCTTCATCATTAGAAGAAGCAAAATTAGACCAAAAAACAATGCTCAAATTAGCAAGAAAATTCTCAAAAAAAATTAAATTTTAATTACAAATAAATTTTATTTAATTTCTGCCCTGCCAAGCGCTTTATCTTCTTTGTGCAATACTCAATGTTTTCAGATAACGGCCTTTTGTTTGGATTAACAAGACAGCCAATCCCATATCTCTCGAGAACCTTACAAATTTTAATTGCCTCTCCTAAATAATGTTTTAAACCGCTTCCCCCTCCATCAATCATAATTAGTTGTTCAGGTATTCTTATTGCCATGCCGGGAAAATCACTCTCAAAATAATTATGGTTATAAATAGCCAAACCAACAAATATTGTTCTTATAAGATCCAAAGGCATCGGATTTTTTGCAGCCATTATAAGCCCCTCTGAACCCCATAGGTAAATGTGTCTCTTTAACTCCCACCCCCTTCCTTCCCTCCTTTTTATTTCATTATCATAATGCTCCTCAGAAATAACTCTATCTTCCAACAACAAAGAATTTCCTACAAATATTCTCATAGGAAAATGCCAATTTTTTATCTTTTTAAATTTAATTAAAATAACCATCCAATATAATTATAAGGAATTCAACTAAATCACAAATTTATTTTTATGTTCGCAGAACTCCAAAACTCTTTTAAACAACCATAGAATTAAATAATCAAATGGAACAAATTATAGCAAAAGGTGCAGAAGCAATTCTCGTCCACAAAGACGATAAATTAATTAAAAAACGAATAAAAAAATCGTATCGCATCCAAATTTTAGACGAAAAACTAAGAAAATCACGAACAAAAAAAGAGTCAAAACTTCTTGAAAAAGCATCAAAGTTCATCCCAACGCCAAAAATTATCTCTTCCAACGAAAACAACAAAGAAATTATTATGGAATTCATAAATGGAAAAAAGCTCTCAACTCATTTAGATTCTCTCCCAAACGCAATAGAAATTTGCAACACAATCGGCAAACAAATTGCACTCCTTCACGATAATGATATTATTCATGGTGACTTAACCACCTCCAATATGATTCTCTCAAAAGAAAACAAAGTTTATTTTATTGACTTTGGCCTCGGATTTGAATCAAAAAAACCAGAAGACAAAGCAGTTGATTTGCACCTAATTAAACAAGCATTAGAAGCAAAACACTTCCAAAACTACAAAGAATTTTTCTCTGCTATTCTTGAAGGTTATAAAATCTCAAAACACCATTCACTAATTCTAAATCGTCTAAAAAAAGTTGAAGCAAGAGGAAGATACAAACAACAAACTTGTTAATGACTATATCTCTCCAATTTTACCATTCCTTATGCCCTCTATTAACCTTCTAAACCTTCCATCCTCAAATATCACCCCACCAATTAAACTAAACAAATTAACCAATTTATCCAATTTCTGTTCATCCATCCCCCTAATCCCTCTAACAAACTCGTTCCATTTTTCCGCGCTAATAAAATAATTATTTCTTGCTCCATCACCTATACCAACAATTTTTCCATCACCCCCATTATAAAACCTAATAGCATAAAAAGGATATATCCCGCGAAATTTCTGTTCCATCTCTATCCTTTTTTCTAACTTGCTATCAGAAGGATTACAAATAGGAAAAACAAAATAACACGCTCTTTTCCCTCTATCTGTTTCTAAAAAATCACTCATTTAAAATCAAACAAACAATTACTTTTAAGTATTTATTCATTTCAAAATATATCTCTTAATTAAAAATTCTCAAATAACGCTGGCGCTAGGATTCGAACCTAGGTGTCCTTGCAGACAGCGGTGTTCGAGACCGCCCCATTTACCGTTCTGGCACGCCAGCATATAATTTATCTAAAAATACATTATTTTAAAGGTTTATCAAATTAAAATAATCAAAACACAAAACAAAAATAAATTCAATTTTGCTAAGAAATTAATTATCAAAATCTTCTCGGTTTTCTTTTCGCAAAACACTCTTTGCAATAAACTGGCTTATCTCCTTCTGGCTTGAAGGGAACTTCGCACTCTTTCTTGCATTCTGCGCAAACAGCTTTGTGCATCTCTCTCGGTGCATCTCTTCTAAAGCCGCCAAATCTTCTTTCCATTTTTTCCTCCTGTTGTCTTAACACTCTAAAGAAATAGTTAATAACTATTCCAAGACATGTTATAAAAAAATCTCACTTTAATAGTTTTTAAATATATCTATAGCCCTGCCCGGATTCGAACCGGGGTCACAGGCGCCAAAGGCCTGTATCCTTGACCGCTAGACTACAGGGCTAATTACAAATACTCAACCAAACACTCTTATAAAATTATCTTTTTAACCACAATCACCTTATAAAGAAATAATACTCTTTTATCATTAAGACATTTCTAACGCTCATAATAATCACCCCAAACAATTAAATTAAATCATTAAAATTATCTCATTATAACACTCGCTCCAATCAGCTCATATAAATTTCAAATGCCTCTTTACTTAAGTTCTACGCATTAATTATCTCAAATACTCTTATCTCGCAAAAAGTAAGAGGATATATTTTCTTCAATTTCAAAAACATCTCTTTCTGTATCTTATTTGTCATTAAATCTGAAAAAATCTCTCTTGCGCTTCTTGTCTTAAAATACTCTGTAATATACTTTTTTGCATTATTTCTTAACTCTCTTCTAACAGCTCTTGAAACCTTATTCCTTGTAATCAAAAATGGCTTCACTCTCGCCTTCCCATCTTTTAACTCTGTCTCAAAAGAATCTTCAACATAATCAATCCCAGTTCTCATCGCTCTCCTTATAAAAGAACCAACCAACCATAAACTGATTGGTTCTCCCTCAAGATTTCCATTTACATTTTTTACCTTCAACCTTAACTCAAAACACTTCCCTTTCAAACTTCTCGTCAAATCTATTTTTATTATCTTACCCTCAATATCTGCAACAGAATTGCCATATACATGAGCTTTTACACTAGTTAATGGAACTTTAATTTCAAAAAAGCTCTTTCTTGCTGTTTTTTTTGTTTTTGCTTCCGCCATTTTCCTATTTTGCCACCTTTTCCCCTATCTCAACCCTTGATGAACGAATACCTTTTCTCATGTTTTTCATTTTCGCACAAACACTGCACTTATACAAAATAGCCACCTTTCTTGTTGTTTTTGTTTTTCTCTTCCATGATTTAATAGCAGGTTTACTAAACCTACCCTTATTTCCATAACCTAAAAGACTTCTTTTCTTTACCCTTGATTTCGCCCACCTAGACATCGGATGACTAGCTGACCTTCCTTTCTGCTTCGCTACTACTAAGCTCTGCAAAGTATGTTTTTTACAATACGGACAATATCTCTTTGTTTCCTTTGGTAATTTCATCTTTCATAGTCAAAAAGCTAACCATCAACCGACTACAAGTTAATGGGTAAACGCTTATAGTTTTACCATAAATTAATTGGTTTTTAAAACTTCCGTATTTTAAAATTATTAAGCAAATCCAAAATAGCAATCTTTTTAAGCAACCAATCCAAAAAATTAACATGCAATCAAATAACACTGAAACAAAAAACACAGATTGGATAAAAACTAAACCGATGGAAGTTGAAAAATTAGTTATTGAACTATATAAGCAAAATGAAACGCCATCAAAAATAGGAATGATTTTAAGAGACAAATATGGCATACCCAAAGCTAAAGTCTTAGGAAAAAAAATAACAAAAATAATAAAAAATGCAAATCTTCCATTAAAGTCAGAAAAAGAACAAATTCTTGCAAAAATAGAGAATATGAAAAGACATCTTGAAAAAAATAAAAAAGATAAAAACTCAAAAAGATATCTAACAAAACTCTTATGGATGTTAGAGAAATTGAATAAATAATTTTTAAAGAGGCGTTGTATGCTGGAAAAAATAAAGCAAACAATATCAGAAATTGACAATTTAAGCAAAACTAAACCGATAAAAATAATCTCGCACTTTGATACAGACGGCATAACATCCGCAGCAATTTTCTCACGCTGTTTTCAAAGGTGGCACAAAAAATTCTCCCTAAAAATTGTAAAAAATCTTGACGAACAATTAGTCAAATCGCTCCCAGATAACGAGATTCTCATTTTTCTTGATTTAGCGTCATCAAGCTTTCCATATCTTAAGAAAAAAAACACAGAAATATTTATTTTTGATCATCATGAAATACCTGATAAAAACATTCCTCAAAATATTAGAATAATAAATCCTCTTTTATATAATTATGAACAAATATCAAGCTCAGCAATATGTTATCTTTTTGCCAAATCACTATCAACTGAGAATCGCGATTTAGCAACCCTCGCACTAATTGGACTTGTTGGAGACATGCTTGAAAAAACTATCTCAAAAACGTTTGACGAAATAATAAAAGATGCAGACGCCATAATAAAAAAAGGTTTGCTACTTTACCCATCAACAAGACCAATAGACAAAGCCTTAGAATACTCTTCCTCGCTTTACATTCCAGGAATTACTGGAAATCGCGAATCAATACTCTCAATATTAAGAGAGGCAAACATCCCAAAAATAGATAATAACTACAAATCACTATCAGAACTAACAGAACAAGAAATGTCAAATCTTATTACGGCAATAATATTAAAATCACACTCTCATAAAGATATCTCTGATTTTATAGGCAATCTTTATTTAATTAAAATATTTAACAAACTAGAAGATGCAAGAGAATTCTCTGCCCTGATAAATGCCTGTTCTCGTATGGACAATCCAGAAATTGCTCTCGGTTTTTGTCTTGGAAACTCAAACTGCATAAAAGAAGCAGAAAAAAAATACATAGAATACAAACAACAATTAGCGTCTGCATTAAAGTTCATAGAAGAATCAGAAAAAATAACCGGCTCAAATTACACTATAATAAACGCAAAAAATAACATAAAAGACACAATAATAGGAACAGTTGCCTCAATAATTTCAAATTCCCCATTATACCCCTCAGGCTCAATTATTATTGCTCTTGCTTACAACGAAGACAAAATAAAAGCATCTGCAAGAATAGTTGGAAAAGAAGGAAAAAATGTTAGAGAAATCCTATCAAAAGCAATAGTTAAAATTGGCGGTGAAGTTGGTGGGCATCCAAATGCAGCAGGTTGTCTCATTCCAAAAGATAAAGAATCACAATTTCTACAACAACTACAAAAAATTTTAGATATAGAAGTAGTAAAAGTTTAACTAAAGCCAATTTTATTTAGTTTTAGATAAACCCTAACCAAAGGATTTTTAACCCCTCTATTTTATCAATTTTAATGGTAAAAATAAAACAAATTACGAGCAAATTCCTAGAAATATTTTGTCCGAGATGCAAAAAACAAAAAATAGTATTTGGAAAATCTTCCACAAAAGTTAAATGTGAAAAATGTAACTATCTTTTGTTAAAAACATCGGGAGGAAAATCTAAAATTCGCGCAAAAGTAAGGAAAGTAATACCATGAAAGAACACAATATAAATGAAGGAGATATAGTTATTTGTACTGTTAAAAAAATAGAAAGCGCAACCGTATTCGTAGATATAGAAGAAAACGGAGAGGGCACAATAGTCCTATCAGAAATAGCAGCAGGCAGAATTCGTAATTTAAGAGATTATGTCTCACCAAACAAAGTAATCGTTTGTAAAGTTCTCAAAATTGACCCGTCAGGCACAATTCACCTAAGTTTAAGAAGAGTTACCTCAAAAGAAAGAGAAGAAGCAAAAGAAAAATATCAAAAAGAGATGATCTTAAAAAAACTATTAAAATCAATAATCAAAAATCCGGAACAAATAATTGAAAAAATCAAAAAATCATTTTCCCTTGCAGAATTTTTTGACAACGCAAAAGAAAATCCAAAAATAATAGAAGAATATCTTCCAAAAGATAAAGCTCAAGAATTATCTAAACTTATAACAGAAAAAAAAGAAAAAGAAAAAATAGCGAAGCAAACAATAATGTTAAAATCATTAACCCAATCAGGAATTAACGACATTAAATCAATCCTCACGCCAATCAAAAACGTAGATATCTCATATCTCGGTTCATCAAAATTCTCACTAATAGCCACAGCAAAAGATTTCAAAGAAGCAAACAGCAAAATTTTACAAGCAATAGAAACAATTAAAACAAAAGCAAAAGAAAAACATATCCTATTTGAACAAATAGAAACAAAAAAATAAAATGAAACTTAAAAAATGTCAAGTTTGCAATAAATACACGATGAAATTAGAACATTGTAATCAAAAAACAAAAGACGCTCATTACAAATTTATTAAAATAAAAGATGTCAAACAAAAACCTTAATTTTTATTTTAACCATAATCTCCAATCCAACTATTAAAAAATCCTGCCGAAAATTATCACTCAAACAACTTCTTCTGCTTTTCTATTATGCCCTCTCTTTTACCATGATTATTAATTTCTACCTTCTCCACATCCTCAATTACCCCATACTCCCCATCATACCCAGGTTTAACTTTTATTTTCCCCTCCCTATTTAACAAAATCATCTCAATAAGCTTATCATCAACCCCAGCTTTTATCATCTCTTCTTTATTAACTCTTAATAAAACATTAAACTCGTTGCCGAATTTTTCAATCAAACCCATATAAATTGAATTAGTTTTTTTTGTCGTCAAATTTATGTCAAAAGCAAACGCAATCAATTCATGTAATGGAATCAATTTATAAAATAATTTTCCACTTTCCAGCTTATAACCCTCTCTCTCTTTTGCAAGTTCCTCTATTCTATATTCAACCCCGATAGTCAATGGTTTCCCGCATTTTGGACAAATCCCTTTTAAATTTTTTGTCTCTTCTGGCGAACAAGAGAAACCGCACAATCTATGCCCATCAAAATGATATTTCCCATATTCAGGTGGTGTCTCAATTGTCCCTTTTAATCCCTGCCCTGTCCGAATTGCATTTATTATTTTCCAATAGCTTAACTCACTCAATTCAAAAATTGTTGCCTCCCTGCCCAATCTCCAAGGCCAAAAACTATGAGAATCAGAAAAACTAACAATATTTATTTTCTCTTTCAATCTCCAAAGCATAGAAGGATCAGCACTCATTCCACTCTCAACAGCATAAATTTTATCTCTCTCCTTTCCGAAACATTCTTCTAAAGAATCAAAACCAGAATCACTCCCATACAAACCAAACCATGGCGTCATACAATGCGCAGGAATAATCTCAATACCATCATCAATTTTCTTAACATCCTCTACAAATTTTTCTGCGCTTATCCCAAATATCGGCCGGCCATCATAATCTAATCTCCCACTATTTCCGAGATATTTAATAAACTCGTTAGCAATTTTTCCATTAGGAACTAAAACCACAACATGCACCGCTCTTCTCCCATTTTTAGAAAACATCAAACTTATTTCTGTCTGCCATAAAAATGGAAATCCTCTCTTGCTCCATAAAATTCCCTTGCCATCCTCTCTTAATTTATTATCAATCTCTTTTTTCCATAGAGGATGTTGAAAATCCCCCACCCCTAATAAATTCAGCCCTTTAATCCTTGCATATTTCTCAATATTTTCTAAATCTAAATTCTTTGATGTTGCTCTCGAATACTTAGAATGAATATGTAAATCAGCAATAATTTCCATCTCAATACTTCCTCTCTATTAACTTTATAATTAAAACACCTTTTTAATTATTATTACATAATTCAACCCAAATGTTTCTTATTTCCCAATTCTAACAAATAATAATTTCTCAATATCAAAATTTAATTAATTTTTAGTATTATTAACTATATTTTATAACACAAAACTTTTTAAACAATCTTAAAACTCTTTTAAGCATGGTCGTCCAACAATCACTCGTTATAATAAAACCAGATGGCTTAGTTAAAAGCCTAACAGGAAATATAATTACTGCCCTATCTGAAACAAAACTAAAAATAGTCGGAGCAAAGATACTAAAAGTATCAAGAGAATTAGCTGAAAAACACTACGAACACCTAAAATCAAAACCATTTTTTAACGAATTAATTGATTACATTATGGGAAAATACCACACTGACAGAGTTCTTGCTCTTGTCTATCATGGGGAAGAGGCAATAAATAAAATAAGAGAAATTTGCGGAGCAACAAATCCAGAAGAAGCCTCCCCAATCTCAATAAGAGGAAAATATGGAAGGATTAACTCAAAAACAAAAGTTTTCGAAAATGTCATTCATGCCTCAGACACTGAAGAAAATGCAAAAAGAGAAATTCAATTATGGTTTTCCCCATCAGAACTAACAGAAATCATCTATCCAATAAAAACAGAATTCTTAACATCACCAAAACTCGTCTGGGCCTAAAAATAAACAATAATTCTAAAAACCCAATGTTCTTTTTATTGATAGTCCCCATAGTTCAGCCTGGATAGAATGCGACCTTGCGGAGGTTGAGACCGAGGTTCAAATCCTCGTGGGGACATAGATTTGAACCGAGGAGAGGTTCAAATACTTCAACTTCCACGAAGTTGAAGTCCCAGAGATCGAAGATGCTCTGAGCCTCGTGGGGACATTTTTAATTATTTTATTTTTTATTAACAACTCTATCTAAAAAATCACAAGCTCGCCCATAACGAGAATGATTAAAATAAATCATCCCTGCTTTTCCAGAAAAATCGCCTTTCCTTCTCTTCATCTCAAACTCTCTTCCTATTTCAAAAGCCCTTCCCAACCCAGTCCTATAAATCTCCCTTTCAACAACCAAAAAATACCTCTCAAAATTTTTATCAGAAAAATCTTTCAAAACCCGAACCAAACACAAACCATTTTCATCCTGATAATATGCCAACCTTCCGTTTTGTTTTCTTTCCATAATTCACTTAACTAAACTTCCTCATCTCTTATCCCTGCCTCTGTCAAAAAGAACATACACTCATTTTCAGGCAAGTGCGGGGCATCAATTAGTTTAGCAACTCTGCTTCCACCTTTTCCTTTCCTCAAATACATCCTAACAGTAGAAGCATGCCCGACAACATTCCCGCCAATAGGTGTTGTCGGATCACCAAACATCATCCCAGGATTTGCCATAACTTGGTTTGTAACATAAACAGCAAGATTATGTTGTTCAGCCATTCTTATTAAATTATGTAAATATCTATTTAACTTCTGTTGTCTATCTGCAAGTTGTCCTCTTCCAGAAAATTCCGCTCTAAAATGTGCTGTTAATGAATCAATAATTACTAATTTTATTGGTTCCCCATTTTTTATCATCTCGCCAATTTTGTCTATAAGCAACATCTGATGATCAGAATTAAATGCTCTTGCAACAAGAATATTTTTTAAAACTTTTTCAGGATTTGCCCCCAATTTCTCAGCAATTTGCCTTATTCTCTCCGGCCTAAATGTTCCCTCAGTATCTATCCAAACAGCTTTTCCACTTAATCCTCCCTGTTCTTTTGGTAATTGCACATTAACAGCAAGAGTAAATCCCAATTGACTCTTCCCGCTCCCAAAAGCCCCATATGCTTCTGTCATTGCCTTTGTCTCCAAACCTCTTCCTCCCAAGAGTTTATTTAAATTAACACTTCCCGTTGTTATGTATCCAACATTCTCTCTTTTTTTCGCAAAATCAGAAGCATCACTAAAACCTAAGTCAAGCATATTTCTCGCAGCTTGAATAGCTTTTCTCGCAACAGCCTCACCGATTCCTGCCAACTCAGCTAATGCAGAAGGAGACATAACAGCAAGTCCCATTAAATCATAAATACCTGCTGCCTCTAGCTTAGCAGCAATTCCAGGCCCAATTCCAGGAATATCAGTTAATTTTGGCTCTTCTTTTTCGTTTTTCTCTCCTTTCTCTTTCCCTTTTTTCTCCTTTTCTTCTTCCTTGTCCCCTCTCTCTTCATCGCTTTTTGCCATGAAATCAATATTTTGTCTCAATATATAAACATTATATCATCAAAAAATATACAATTTACTCTCACAATCTCTGTTATCTCAATTTTAAAATATTCACGCTATCTCCAAATTTATCAACAAAATCTTAATCTATTAATTAATTTTTCCATCATTCATATCCCAAACACTCTCCTTTACCTCTCCACCACTCTATGCTATTAATCCTACTATTATTATCTCTCATCAAGCAAACAATCTAAAAAACAACAAAACATCAATTCCCAACACGATTAAAAACAAAACCATCTCTCTCTTTCCACCAGTCCTAAAAATCCATTTCGCCTCTTTCTTCAAAGGCCAAAAAGGCATAATTCCATCCTGCGTTAAAGCATCTCCAATCAAATGAGAAGAATACCCTAAAAAGAAAGGAAAAGCCAAAATAGGAATAAACAACGCAAATATTAAAGAAATAAAAATACAAATCGTCATGCTATGCAACACCCCTCTATGCTTAGTTACCCATTGTACAGGCCTCCAATACCATCTCTGTCCAAAATAACTCCCACTCGTATCAATATCTGGCAAAAGCGAAGCAACTAATATAACAGAAACAAAAGCCAACTTATTATTTACAATTGGTAAAAAATATAACATAAGCCCAATAGCAATAGCGAGATGCGTCCTCTTTATCATTATGATAAAGAGATACTCTTAATTTTAAACCTATCTAATGTTTTAAAAAAATTAATCCAAAATTTTTACCACTCACAAACCCATTACTTTTCCATTTCCTTAATTAAACTCTCGGCATTTATCTCTTCCACGTTCTCAACATTAAACTCATTTGTCCCATACAATGAATTGCTCTTTATGTTTCCAAAAAAAATCATTTCCTCCCCCAACAGATTCTTTTTTCTCTCTTCAAACTTTTCAAGAGAAAAAATTTCTTCCTCACTAATTCCAATTTTATTAATTACCTCGCCAAATGCAACACATCTTATTGTCCCGCTGCCATCATCTAAAACCAAATTTAGCAAAGCCCTTTTCATTCCACTAACCTTTCCATGAATTTTACACTCCCCATCTATCACTCTTTTCCTGCACTCAGGACAAACCTCAAAATACCTCGGCTCAAAAACTTGCACAATTACCGCCCTTATCTTTAAACTATCCCCTACCCTTGCATCAGAAAGTTTTTTTGTCAAAAATATTTTTTCTCTAACTATCTCCCCTGACATAATTTCATTACTCTTTTTTATATCTGAAAATCCAGATAAATGCAACTCCCCATTTCTTACCCCAGCATTTGAAATTTCCACGACATCATTAATATTAATCTCGTTTCTCTCAATTAATCCTATATGATTAGTATCCCACAAAACAACCCTTATATTTCCGCTCTCATCTGCTATTCTTAAATTTGCAACCTTGCCATCTCTTCCATTCTTGTTATAACTTCTAACAGGAAATATCTCGATCACCTTCCCTATAACATTTGCTTTTCTCATTCCATTAACTATCTCAGAAATTTTCATTCGTTCTTTATCTAAATTTATTCCCAATTCAGCAGCAACAATTTGTGCAGCCCCTTCTTTTGATATTAGTCCAGAAAGCTTTGCTTTTTTTGCCTCAACTTTTCTTTCTATATCCTCCACGCTTAAATTGGCTGCCTTAGAAATTTTCTCTATTAACCTCTCATAATTTTCAACCATTTTACTATCAAAAGAAACTTGTTTAAAAGCATTATGTCAATTTGATAGCACTTAATCCAAAATAAAATTTGCCAACATATAGCAAATCTTTAAATATATCAAAACCTAACCAATATTAACTAAAAAGGAGGTTAATAAAAATGGCAAAATTGACAGCCTGGCTTGTAACTCTTGTCGGTGTATTACTTGTCCTGCCTTTGCTTGGAGTCTCTCAGTTAGACGCACTCTCAAAATGGCTTATCCCATTGGCAGTATTAGTCATAGGTATCGGCAAGCTTGTTAGAAACTACAAGCTTATGAAATAAATCCAAAACCCTCTTTTTGTTTTTTATATCTTTTTATTTCTTTTTATCCATCAAATTTAAATATACGCAAACTAACAAATCTTCATGGCAATAGTATCAATAATCGTAAAAATAATGCCAGAATCGCCTTCAACTAATTTAGAAGAAATAAAATCAAAAGCAAAAAATCTTATGGAATTAGAAGGAGCAAAAAACATATCATTTGAAACAAAACCAATAGCTTTTGGATTAAATGCAATAATGATGAAATTTGCCTGGCAAGAAGAAAAAGATACCTCTATAATTGAAAATTCCCTCTCCCAAATTCCAAATGTCTCCTCAGCCCAAATTATAGATTACCGAAGGGCTTTTGGTTAAATAAAATGCCACTAACAAAAGAACAAATAGAAAATTTAAAAGAACAATTAAAATCACAAGTACAACACTTGCCGGAAGAACAAAAAAAAGAAGCAATTAAACAAATAGAATCTCTCTCACCCGAATCTCTTGAATTATTACTAAAACAATCACAAGAAGCAGAAAAATCAAAATCCCCTGATATTTTTAGAAAGATTATAAACAAAGAAATTCCTGCTTTTATTATAGATGAAAACAAATTTGCTCTTGCGGTTCTTGACATAAACCCGGTTTCTCTCGGACATACAATAATCATCCCAAAAATTCAAGCAAAAACTTCAATGGATTTACCTAATCAAGCTCTCTCAATGGCAAAAAAAATCTCAAAAAGAATTATCTCAAAACTTAAAGCAAAATCTACGGAAATACAAACAGAATTTAAATTTAATGAAATAATAATCAACATAATCCCAATATACGAACAAAAGCTCTCTCTATCATCACCGAGAACAAAAGCATCAGAAGAAGAATTAAACAACATTGCAAAAAAACTCCGTCCTCAAAAAAAGAAGCAAAAAGAAATTAAGAAAGAAGAGCCAAAAACCCAACCAACCGAGATAATAAAACTTCCCAAAAAAATACCATAACAATTAATGCAACCAAAAAAGCAGGTGAAAACGGAATTCCCTTTTTTATCCAAACCGATTTTCCAGCTTTCTTTAATTTTATAATATCATCATAACTCAAACCACTCGCGCTTTTTTTTATCAAACATTTCTTTCCCAATTTAATGTCACTAACAAGCCAATCTCCCTCTGTCAATCCATCGGGACTAACTAATCTTATCATACACTTTTCCACAGAAAACAAATAAAAATAAAGCAAAGGAAACAAAACAATAAATCCAAAAACAATCATCCCAACATCAAATCCAAATCCTTGCCATCCAATAAAACCAAACATCAAGCCAACAAAAAAACAAATTCCAAACAAAGTTTTCTTTCCAACCCAATGCCCTTTAAATTCTTTCTTAAATCTTTTCCAATTCCTTCCAACAATAAAAAGACTATATCCTAAACTATAAAAAGCCCCTACTAAAAAAAGCAAAAACAAAAACCCGATTCCAACAAAAAAAACATTATAAAAGCTCTCAATGGGTAAAATAACCCCAAACCCCATTAACAACTTTGCATCACCTCCCCCAAATACCCCGCTATAATATAATAAATTAGCAAAAATGAAAAACAACGCAAATCCCATTAACCCATAGATTAAAAACATTTTATCTTTAAAAGACAAAGCATAAAATACCCTATAGATAAAAGCAAAACAAATAAGAGAATAATTCAACCAATTAGCAATCTCCTCTTTTTTTAAATCTTGCACAACAGCAAAAATACTATACAACAACGCCAACCCAAACAAAAAATAATATTTCTCTACCACCATACATAAAACTCTCAATTACTATTTATTAAACTTCGCAAATTAATCAAATCAATAAGTTTTTAACTTCTCTTTAATTTTAATCAACATGGTAAATGATTATATATTTCCTGAAAAAAGGAAATCAAAATGTGACAAAAAAGCAAAAGCAAGATATATAAAATATAAAAAAGGTGGAAAATTTAGAAGTGCAAACATAAACGCTTTTTCTAACAAAACTGATAATTGAATGCAAAATTATCTTACATTTTTAATGCTCTTCAAAATTCAAAAAAACAACACCGCTATATAATCCCACTCTAAACTACTCACTACCCTCATCACATAAAGTTAGCCTTAAGAAAGACAAAGTTCTCCATTTACATAAATCTTACTAATATCTTTCTCCTTTGATTTTTTTAAATATTCACAATATTTATCTCGCGTGTAATCCCCACTTAATTTAGTGCAATCAATTTGCGCCCCGCTTGGTTTAACTCTTTTGTCCTCACAATTCATGTATTCTGTTCCACTATCAGTTTTTATTTTCCTAAATTGGCAATAATCTATATTAAAATCTTGTTCAGCATACATAATACAAGCCTTTTGCAATGCCTGCACATCACCCGGCGCAAATTTTAATTTTCCAAATATAGTATCCCATCCGATACTAAATCCTAAAACTAATATCACCAACACAATAACACCTAACACAATAAGAATAAGCGTAGTAACACTCATTTCTTGCCCCTTTTTGTTTATCATATCCAAATCAAATACCTCTTATTTATAAATCTTTTCTCTCACGCGCCCACACATTTCTAAGCCATTTGCCTTACTGATAATTCCAAAATTTTATAATTTTTATTTAATTGTAAATTCTCCTATTCCCCAATACATCTATCAAATTACCACAAATTCATGCAAATATTTTATAAACAAAAACTTCCCCACTTTATTTATTACGAATATCACAATTCTCTAAAAAATTTCCCTTTTCATCAAACTCCATGCAAATGTCAAAATGCCTTGTCACACGATTATAATCAAATTCTTCTTCAACAAACAAATCCTTTATTTCAAGAACATACTTTCCGTTGTTCTTTTCAAATTTAAATTCTCCATTTCTTACTCTAGCAAAAAAGTTCCCGAATTCTACTACATTTATCTCACTCGCCTTTGAGATAGCAATAAAATCTTCCCTTATATTACCATTTCTTTTAATGCTCTCTTCTGCAAAAAATTTTGCCTTTGATTTTACATAACCTTCGCCCAAATCTATTGTTCTCATAATTTGATCGGTTTTTTCACTATTAACTCTTAAAGAACCATTAAAACTCAGAAAAACAAAAAGCGCACTTATCACTAAAGCCAAGGCTACAACTATAATTATTACGCTCGGCACATCTCCTTTCTTATTCATTTTATTCATTTTTACAATATTCAAAAGGACACTCCCCATAATATGATTGAATTTTTTTTACTCCAAAAAACCCACCCTTAACTATCGTAAAATTATAATTATTAATTAAATTCATATGTTTAGAAGTAAAAAATAAATTATTAAGCAGTTTTTCTCTTTCCCCTATTCTACAAATCCCATAAGAACCGCTCATAAGATTTTCTTCATCAACCACAAGGAAATATATACAATTACTTGCCATTTTATTTTTCTCAAAATCTTCTCTTGTTATCAAAACCAATTTTTGCATCTCTTCTCTTCTTGGTTCTTTGAATTTTTCTATCAAGAAACCAAAATATGCAGAATCTTTATTTATTAATGCATCAAAAAAACTAATATTTTTCAAATCCCCATTCTCATCACCAATCTCAATGTTCCTTAACAAAATCTCCATATTAGAATAAGAAAAAAGCGTTGTTCTTTTACTTTCAATAGAGGGAGATTTCAAACCAGAAATCGCAAAACTCATTGCAAGATAAATTACGATTATGACAAATATAAAAATCATTACAGGCAAACTAGTCAAAAACTTTCCCAACTGTGCTTTTTTATTTATTTTCCTCATTTTTCAACCTCAATACGCTGATTAGATGCAACAATTATCTTATATTTTCCAAAAACCTTAACAAAACATTTTGGATATTCCTCAGATTTTTCTATTTCCTTTCCCTCACACAATGTAACATCACCATAACTATACAAAACATCATTACCATCCAAAACCCTTATAGCATTTGTCTTCTCAAAAACCTCTTTTTTTATACCACAAGCTGAATAAAAATTGTTTTTTATTTGTTCAATATTGTCACTCTCAGCAATACATCTCTCAACCTTATAACTAATTAAATTAGCTTCTCTTTCTCTAAAATCATATTCTTTTCCAAAAAAAATGTAAATCCCCCCAACAATTCCCAACCCAATTATAATTAACAAAAAAATAAAATAAAACAACATCATCTGTTTTCCCAACTGCCCTTTCTTATTTTTTTTATTTTTTATTATCTCACGCATTTTCGCTCCCTGTTATGTTAAATTTAAGCAAGTTTCTTGGTATGCTATAATCTACCTCAATTCTCTGCCCAACAACACGAACATCATTGAAATAACTATAACAACTTCTTCCACGCGGGCTTAATTTCACGCAAATTTTATTATTTAGATTATCAAACCAAAAAATCTCGCTCGGTTTTAAAAACCCATTTGCCTTTGCTGTTTTCATTAGTTTATGCACATCCAAAACAACTACATCCCCTGGCTTTGCCAAATCAACAATTTTTGCAATTTCTTTAGCATAATAATCTTCCCAAAAAACAGCACTGTTTGATTGTTTCCACACCACCCCAAACATACCTAAAATAAAAATCATCAATATTATCAAATAAACAACATTATCCATTAAAACATCACCAACAGATGCTCTTTTATTCATTTTATTTCTCCTCCTCTAATCTAAATCCAAATATCCCAAAAGGATATAATTTCGCATCAACATATATCACATGCGTCTGAAATATTTTCAAATACGACTTTCCATCCCTCTTTTCTTTTTTTAGTTCAATCTCATTAATATCGTCCGGAATTAAAACAAAATTAACCTCAAGTTTAGGATTTTGAATAGGGGAAGTAAACCATCGGCTATAAAAACCAACCCCCAGTTTACTTTCTAAATTTATTATACTACCAACACTTACTTCATCAACATCAACTTTCCTACAAAACCCGTTTTTTTGACAAGCATCCCTAAAAACCCTTACTTTATCACCCACTTCTTGTTTAAAAAACCCCAAACTTCCAATATTAAATCTAAAAGCCCTTGCGGGATCATCCACCTTACAAATACAAACACAACTATCAAAATAACACTTGTCAGGCCTACCAATCTCATCTTTACTCCATCCAACAATAAACCAACTCAATGGAGTTTTCATCTTAAATCCTTGTATTAAAAACTTCCCGCTCTGCCCCTCTTGCAATAAACTAACTCTTCCAACAACATCATCAATCATTTTTTTTGCATTTTCACTCTCCTGTCCAATCGTTATCTGATAAATTTTATACGCCCCATAAACAATAATCAAAATTGCAATTACAGCAATTATCACTTCAGGAACATTTTCTCTTAAATCTCCTTTTTTCTTAATTTCCATATTAAGGACTTCCTTCCAAATAAGTGCATAATCGTTTTATATTCGTATATGAATAAGGCACTACCTGCACCAACGAACATCCTTTCGACTCATCCTTCCCAATAAGGCTTGTTTCCAAACTTCCGCAATATCCTGCAGCAATCTCTTGGCTCTGCCAATTATTATAAGCTGCCATTCCAACCCCTGTTGCAGCAGCAACAGCCACAATTTTAATTCCTGTTGCAGTTAGCACCAATCTTTTTGCAAGGTTCCCTATACCAGGAGTAATAAACGCAGTTCCAGCAACTAAAAAAGCATCGCTTCCCAAATTTGAAATAGCCTCTCCAAACCCGATTGTTTTTATTTGTGAAAAAACAACAGAAACTTGTTTTTCATCCTGAATATCTAAATTAATGCCTTCTGCTTTTGCTTTATCCACTTCATAAATAGCACTATCAACCTTTGGATAACTCCTTACACCTTTGTCAGTCATCTTCTCCAAATAAGTTAAATCACTTCCAGGAATCTTTGTTGTTCTCATATACTCTCTTATATTTATTTTATCAATAATGTTTTTACTCACACTCTTATCTAATGCCAATCGCGAACAAATAACACAAGTAGGTTTTGCTATATCCATTGCCCTTGATTGAGCATAACTACCAAACAAATCTAACTTTCCTTCACCCATCATTTTCCAACAAGAAAAAAGTTCCTCTGTTGTAGTTTTCTCAATTAATCTCACTGCCTCGTTCTCATCTTTAGGTAATTGCACTATTTCTGGTTTTTCAACAGCAAAAGAATCCTCGCATTTCCCACTACCAGAAGTTATGCATATTTTCTTTGTTTTACATTTTAAAGGCATATAAGATTTTGCCGCCTCAGTTAATTGACTACCAGTCGCCCTTGCCAAAACACTCAAATGACATGTCTCTTCCTCGCTATAACCTTTCCAATCCCACAATGCCAAAAATCCCAAAACAACAATAAAACTCAATACAGCAACAATAATTAATGCTATCTCTCTCGAAGTTAAATCCCCTCTCTTTGATATCATAATCTAACCTATTCTTTTATATTATTAAACTTAACTTATCACAAAAACAAAATACTCAATTTAAAATATCAAACTTAATCAAAAACAAACCAATCATTATAATCCAATTTATACTTACTAATTTACACAAAATAGTTCTTAATTAAAACCCTTATCATCCAACTATTTTCTTAATCAAAAAATAAGCAGCAGCAATCCCAATTGCCAAAAATACTGCCCATTGTAAAATATTCATCAGCGCCTCATAAGTCAATCCCTTTTTGTTCATTTTAACAATCCTTATTGTCTCTAGGTTTTTTTAAATCAATAATTAAATCCCCAACACTTCCCTTATTAATGCAGAATTTTTTCAACTCTTTCTGATTATTTAAATTTAAAAACTCTAATGTTAATGGTTTCTTTAAAGAATAATCTCTCACCACATCAACAAATTCACTAAGGCAAATAGCTGCAGGCCCGCCAACCACAATAGGTTCGCAAACCAATGTTTTAAATATAATGCCTTTTACCTCGCAAAACTCTATACTGTTTGTAACTAAATCATACCTATAATGCGGCCCACCACCCCCATAAATATCATATTCTCGTTTAGATTTACCAACCTCTTGAAGCCCAAACCTTACTATCCCATTTTCTGCATAATATGCATAACACTCAAAATTCTTCCCCTCATAAGACATTATTTGACTTCTTGTTGTAAGAAAAAAATCATTCCAATAATGTTTTATAAACTTGTTCTTAATTTCAGAAACTTTTATTTTAAACTCTCCAACCTCTACTTCACTACCATCATCTAACTTTATCCACTCAAAACCATCATAATAAAAAACATTTTGTGTCCTTATCTCAAATTTTACTTTCAACTCATCACTCTCTGTTTTAATCGTTGTTTGATTAAAATCAGGCAAAAACCTAAATAAAGAAGTTATCTCAGGCCAATAATTAACAACACCTAAAATAACAATAACCAAAACAAATGCTGCAATAATCGCAACAATTATGCCTGTCCTTGGTTCAGCCTCATCACCTTTTTTATTCATAAAATTATTTCTCATTTCCCAAACCTCAATATATTTTTTAAATACTCAATAGCAGAAATTCCCTTCCACCTCAATAACAAAATTAATGCAACAAGCAAAATAAGAATAGCAACAACAATAATCCAAGGAATTAACGTTGACCATATCTGCCCTTTCCTCTTTTTTCCAACCATAAATACACCAATTAATCCATGTTATTAAACATTTCCAATAACTAATAACAATTTTCAAGCCCTAAAATCCAAAAAACACCTCTTTTAATTACTTTTTAATTTCTCCCAATCAAACCCCCACATAACAAACTTTTCAATCACTCACAAAACATGTTATTAACTCAAAATAATGCTAACCTTCCCCTTATAAACATTTGTTCAGCAAATCTTTATAATCTATATTCAGTTAATATTACTAATAAAAAAGATGGATAACACTAAACAAATTCTTGAAAAATACAGCAAAAAGTTTGAATCAGAACTCTCTTCTTTTTCCCCAAAAGAATCCTCAGAATACTCTCGTTTTAAAGAAGAAATGGTTCATAAACTCTCCTCTTATGAAAGATGGGCAAAATCACTCGGCAACCTTATAACAATAAAAGTTGCTGAAAAAGACAGAATAAGGATTCAAAAATATCTTGATATCGCTCATTTAGATGTAACTCCTTCGCAAGCACTTACTCTTTCGGCTCTATCAATGTTCTCTGTCTTCTTTGCCACAGTTCTAATTTCAATTGCACTCTATCTTATCTATCCACAAGCCTCAAACATTTTACTCTTTGCTTTTCTCGGCACAATTGCCTCACTATTTATTTTTTATTATACTTATAGCATGCCTCAAAGATTGGCAAATGCCTGGCGCCTAAAAGCCTCTTCTCAAATGGTTCCAGCTGTTCTTTATGTTGTTGTCTACATGAAACACACTTCTAATTTAGAAAAAGCAATAGAATTCGCCTCACAACACTTAGAAGGCCCTCTTGCCTTAGATTTCAAAAAAATTTTCTATGATGTTGAAATAGGAAAATTCTCCACAATAAAAGATTCTTTGGAATCTTATTTAGAATCTTGGCGCGACTATGCTCCGGAATTCATAGAATCCTTCCATCTTATTGAATCTTCTCTTTTTGAACCATCAGAATCAAGAAGAATTGAAATCTTAGAAAAATCACTTCAAGTTATTCTTGATGGAGTTTATGAAAAAATGCTAAAATACTCAAGAGAAATCCGCTCGCCTTTAACAAATGTCTATATGCTTGGTATTATTCTTCCAACACTCGCTCTCGCTCTTCTCCCGCTCGCCTCAACCCTTCTCGGTGGCATAATAAGATTTCCACATATTTTTGTAATTTTTAATATAATTATCCCATTCTTTGTATATTACCTAACTTCTGAAATTTTGTTAAAGCGCCCAGGTGGTTATGGTGAAACCTCTGTTCTTGAACTAAATCCAGAATACGAAAAATTTATCTCAAAAAAACCTTTGTTTATAGCATTTCTTATCGTATTTCCTCTAATTATTATTGGAATCTCCCCATATATCTCCCATTTCATTTTTAACAAAGATTTCACACCCCTCTCTTTTAACATAGAACTCGCTCAAGATATGAAATTTTTTGATTTCAAGAAAATTAATAATTCAACAATAGGCCCATTTGGACCAATAGCGGCAATTCTCTCTCTATTTATCCCATTGTCCATCGCTTTATTCTTCTCAATTGCGTACACCCAAAAAACAAAACCACTTATAAAAACAAGAGAAGACACAAAAATCCTTGAAGAAGAATTTACAAACTCTTTGTTTCAATTAGGCAATCGTTTAGGTGACGGGATTCCAGCAGAAATAGCGTTTGCAAAAGTCGCAGAATCAACAAAAGGACAAAAAACAGAAGGTTTCTTTGCTCTGGTTAATCAAAACATTCAACAACTCGGCATGTCTGTAGAAAGAGCGATTTTTGATAGTCGGAGAGGTGCAATAATCTATTACCCTTCTGCCCTTATCTCTACCTCAATGCGAATTCTAATTGAAGCAGTTAAAAAAGGTTTGCAAGTAGCAGCCCGTTCATTAATGTCTATTTCTGATTATATTAAAAACATCCAAAAAATAAATCAAAGACTAAGAGATTTGCTTGCGGAAGTTATTTCTGATATGAAATCAAACATGACTTTCCTTGCCCCATTATTAGCAGGCATTGTAGTTGGTTTATCCACAATGATAACCATTATTTTGAACAAGCTCCAAACAATGCAAGCAGCTGCAGCATCTGGCGAAGCAATAGCAGGATTTGGCAATATTGCAGATATAACAAGATTATTTGATGTGACCCAAATGATACCGCCTTATCATTTGCAAATAGTCATAGGGATATATCTAATAGAAATAATTTTTATCCTAACCTCTGCATTAGTAACAGTAGATTCGGGCAAAGACCCTCTAAAAGAAAAAGCAATTTTAGCCTCCAATCTAAAAACAGGTATTTTGCTTTACACGATAGTTTCCTTTATCTCAATTCTTCTCTTAACACTTCTCGCAGCAATCGCGCTAAGTGGAATGTAAATATAGAATTAATAACAAAGAGAGAATACTTATAACTCAAGTTTAGAAAATATAACTTAATTACATCTTTTATCATATTTTTAAAATTAGATTATAGTGCAAAAATAGAAAGAAAAATTTGAATATTCAAAAATAAACTTATTTAAAATAAATCTTGCATCAATAATTCCATTAATACTTCAATAAATCATTCAAACAACTCGCCAACCAATTATTAATTCTTTTTTATCACTATGTTCATTAAACTAATATTTTTTCACATGCTCAATCGCCCATTTTTTCCATTCAGGAAAAACCCTCTCAGATAACGGCAATCCAATTTCCTTTCTTACTTCATCACTTATTCTATGAAAAGCATTATTGCTCAAAGAATTAAATGGCGCTTCCAACAACTCCGGATTTTTCATCCTCCTTGCAATTTCAACAATCTCCTGTTTTATTTTCCCCCTTAACAAAATGTTATCCCAAACAGCATCCCAATTTCCAGCCCACCCCTTAACATTTCCAGCAATATTCTTAATTATTTCACTCTCACCATTAATTAATTCTGATGTAGGCTCTAATTCATCTCTCTCAACATTATACCTTAACAAATCAACAAACCCCACTTCTCTTGCAGGATCTTCTTTCCAATGTTTTCTTACCTCTGTTAAACTCAACACTCTCTTCATAGAATGCAATCCGTCAGGAGTTTTTACAGGATTAGCAATTAAAATTATATCAGTTGCTTTAAATGATGTAGCAGGAACTTGTAAATCATTAACAACTCTATCAAAAACACCATATGGAGAATCCCCATGAATTGTTCCTGCAACCACATTAGCCAATGCCCCGACTCTCATTGCCTCATAAAGCGCTTTTGCCTCACTGCTCCTAACCTCGCCAACAATTAAAGCACTATCACCCAATCTTAAACTTGTCCTTATTCCTTCTGATGCTTCAACCTCTGTTGTCCCGCTCACAAGCGCACTCCTCACTTTCATTCTCAAAATATCATAATTTAATTTTCTTAACGCATCAAATGGCAACTCCAAAGTATCCTCCACCACAATTATCCTATATTTTGGCATTATTTCCAACATCAAACTCCCTAATAAAGAGGTCTTTCCCGAACTTCTTGTCCCAGCAACTAACAATGTTCTCGAACCATCAATCAAAAAGCTTAACAACCCTGCTGTAAATGAATTTATCATTTTTTTCTCAATAAACAAAGGCAAAGTCCAAGGTGACTCTCTATGTCTTCTCAAAGCATAAGCAAGTCCATTCGGCGATAATGGTTGTTGTATCGCAGCAACTCTCGCTCTTATCTTTCCAAAAACCAAATCACTATCTAAAATCGGATTTGCCTCGTCTAATGGCCTTCCCGACTGCAATCTCAATTTTGCAGCCCAAGAATCAGCATCTTCATAACTCGGAATTATGTTTGTTATGCACTCGTCATAATTTTCATGTCTAACATAAATCGGATTTAATGCAATAGGTGCATTTATTACAATATCTTGCAGTTTCTTATCCAACAACAAAATTTCTATTAATCCAAATCCAATAGTATATCTTACAAGTATTCTAGCCAATTTTGTCAACTCGCTGTGATTTAATTTTATTCCTTTATCTCTTGACAACTCTATTAACAAATCCCTGCCAACATTAAAAAAAACCATTCTTGTCTTTTCAGGATCAGTAAATTCTTCTGCTTTCGGCCTATGTTCTATTAAAACATTTCTTGCCAAATTAATTAACATATGATGTTCTTCACTTAAAGTATATTCTGGAGGCATTAAATGGTAAAAATATTTTGTCTCATCCGCTCTCTTTAATATTGTCACTGTCGCACTCTCTTCCCCCGAACTTATCTCATACTGATCAATCAATGCCGCATCTTTCGGGAATTGAGCCATTAACCTTGTAAAGGTAAAATTAGGTAATATGTCCGGCCTGAAAATAGTTTTATAAATTTCCCTCTCACCTAATTTGTAATTGTCAAGTTCGCCCAATACAGATTTTATTAATTTTGTATTTTCCAATAGTTCATGAAACTTCTCAAAAAATCTTAAATAATTCATTCCTCTACTTTTATCAAAAATTTTTCCACTCTCTATCTCACTCCTCAATAACTTTGCTCTTCTTCCCAACTCAACATAACATGCAACAGGATCTCTTTTCAACAATTCTAAAAAATAACTTATCTCGCTATGCACTTCTGGCACATTACCAAACAAACTCATCTTTTCTATACTAAATGCATTTTCCTGCTTAATCAAAAAATTATACAACGACGCAATCTCAACTAATAAAGAAACTTGCTCAGCAGGATAATTATAATTTCTCTGTTGCACAAATATAACTCTTGATATAGTAGGATTCTCTGATAATGTCTCAATAGTCCTAGCCATTACCATTCCGTTATCAGCAATGCTCGGCACAAATGGGGCATTTAAATAATTTACATAAAGAACATCTTCCCCTGGCTTCCTCTCTATCTCAATTGCGTATAATGCTGCACCCTCTTTGAACATCATCTTCCTCTTTTATCTTTCTAATAATCTCTTTAATGCTTATTAAATAGATTTCTATCTTTTCAGCATATTTACAATTTTACCTTTTCTATTAAATTCTTTATCTTACAAAATTATCATAAATTAATTAAACCCGTTCAATTAGCCAATCTTTCATAATGGCATCATTTTTAAACTTCAAAATCCAACTCTCTCTATGGCTGAAGATAATCAATCACAATATCAACAAAACCCCCAACCCCAAGAGATAATCTCGTTCCTTCACGACTTAGAAGAAAAACAAAATTTATTGAAAGATAGAGTAATTCTTCTTGGAAAAACATTAGTTGAAGAAAGAGACAAAACTTTTCACGAAATTCAAGAACTTAAATCCTCGCTGATTAAGCTAACAGAAGAATCAAAAAGAATGCGTGAATTACTTGAAAGGATTACAGAACAACTAACAAATGTTGCAAGAAAAGAAGAACTATCAATTATCCAAAGACAAATCGACATGTTAAGAGAATAAAAGCATAAAAATTTAAACTCAAACCAACAATATAAATCAATAAAAAAAGATGGCAATCTTAACAGACATAGAACAAATGCGAAAAGAAGGCAAATCAGACGAAGAAATTATCTCAATTCTTCAATCAAGAGGAATCTCTCCGCGTGAAATTTCAGAAGCAATAGTTCAATCAAAAGTAAAAGAAGCTGTTGTAGGAAATATTCCCGAAACACTCGCCCCAACACCCGCAACCCCACTACCACAACAAGAAGCATATGTTCCTCAAACACAATATGAAACCTCGCAACAACCAATAGAACAATCCCCACAAGAACAATATCCGCCACAACCACAATATGCTCCTCAAGAACAATACCCTCAACAATATTCCCCAGAAACATACCAACAATATGCCCCGCAACCACAATTGCCAACAGACATAATTTCCGAAATAGCCGAACAAATTATAACAGAAAAACTTTCTCCAATTAAAACACAATTAGAAAAATCAATTGACTTTAAAACAACAGCAGAATCAAAGATAGAATACTTAGATGAAAGATTAAAAAGAATAGAAAAAATAATAGACAGATTACAACTATCAGTTTTGCAAAAAGTAGGAGATTATCTAACCAATGTAGAAGATATAAAAAAAGAACTAATTGAAATGCAAAAAACGTTTAAATCGTTATCAACAGAAAAACCTAAAAAACAACTCGTTTAACTATAAAAATTAAAATTTCTACTATACAACCTTAATATAAATTCTTCATAAGCTCTTCTTGCCTCGCAACAATCCGGTTTATATATCAAATTTTCCTCAACAACTTTGCCCCCCTCTAATCTTATCATATAACTAAAACCACCAAATATTATTCCATTATTATCCCTGCACTTCCCCATTGCAACACTTACAATTGTTTTATTTTCCAACAAACCAAAATCCCAATCAAATATGTCTAACCCATATTTACTTGAAATTTCCCTAGCAACTTGAATTATTTTATCAGAAATATCCTCACCCATCTATCCCCCTGATTTAGTCAACCAATCTTAAAAAATTTATTTGCTCTTCACCAAAACCCAACTCACGACAGCACTAATAATAATCAAAAATAAAGCCCCATAAATTCTCGGACTAAATAACCAATTTTTAAATTTAACAAAATTGCTAATATCTCCAAAACTCATATAAGCAGAAACCAAAAACAAAACCAACAATCCAACCACAAAAATAACGCCAATGCCTTTCTCCAAAAAAGCAACCTTGCCAGAAAATCCAATCAAAGCAAGAATAAAAATTAATAAAACAACAAACACTGCAAACCATGGGGTCATCTTAATCACAAATTCTCTCGCACCACTTGTAGTTATAAAAACACTTGCAATAACAAATGAGATAAACAATTGAACCCACTTATTTTCTCCAAGTATTTTTGTTTTAGCAAAAATCGCAAATACGCTTATAAAAATCAATAGAAAACTAAATATAGGTAATAAATCATTGAAAGCACTTAATTCAATTGCCATTTTTCCCAATTAAAAACACAAAAACTATCTTTATAAATCTAACTCATTCAACTCTAACGCATCTTAATATAAAAAATGTATGCTCAAAAAACCAGCTATTTTAAGAAGTTCTGAATAATTTTATTTCTTTAACGCTATTTTCTGGCGTCCTTGCCATTACAACAGCAATAATCACCCCAATAAGTAAAACAGCCCCGATAACTAAAGCAACTAAGTCTTCACTTGTTACACCAAAAGAACCCCATTTCCCCCATAACCCACTCTCTTGAAATGCTCCTGATAAAGCAACTATCCAAATTATCGCTCCAATCCCCATAAAAACATAAATTGCCCATCTATCATCTTTTTGAATAAACAATCCAGTTAATATTGCGAGAGCTATAATTACTGCCAATCCAACACCCAACCGAGGAAACAACTCTGTAAAAAAAACAGAAACAAAAGGTAATCTTAACGCCAATGCACTAACAACCAAAGCAATAATAACATGAACCCCCTTATTTTTTCCCAACAATTCTGTAGAAGTTAATATCCCAAAAACAATAGCAAAAATCAACAAGAATGGCAAAACAAAATCAAATACCCCCCACTTATCCCATGTCTGTAAAAGCATCCCAATATCTATTGCCATTACTCACAAAACAACTTCTAATTTAAATATGTTTCGTTATCAACAAAAACTATTCCTTTAATTAAAAAACTCAAAAATAAAATTATAGACTATAAATTAAGATTTCTTTCCCTCGCCGAAAGGATACAATACAACAACAATCGCAACAATAACAATAATAATCAAAATAATATTACTCATCCAACCCTCAAGCGCCCCTGCAAAAAAATCCTTGATATAACCCCAACTATTTGTAAAATAAATCAAAGCAGCAACAACAACTATTGCAGCGATTACTCCAACAGCATTTTTCACACTAACAGGCATATCAAAAGCACCTGCCTTAAATACCATCCCCCAAAGAAGCATAAACACTAACAAAACAACCAAACCAACTGCCAAAACAGGCATCAAGTTATTTATTAAATCAGTCGCATAACCAACAGCAACAACCATCAAACCAATTGCTAAAGCAATAATCGCATTTGTTTGTTTTTTGTCCTTTCCAAAAACCTCACTTTTTTCCAAAACCGCAAACACCAACGCAAAAACAAGAACAAATGGCAACAAAACATCTCTCACAACAGGATTTGATAATATAGTCACAGCCATACACTCTCTTACTTCTTTTTATATTTAAATCTTCTCCTTATTATAAAATAAATCACCCTCATTAATTAATCTCTCAAAAATACCACCATCTCAAAAACCAATCAAACAAAATTTATTATTAAGAAAGCTCTTCACTTGGAGCAGGAACACTTCCAATATCTATGTTCTCTTCTTTAGTCGGCAAAGATGTTTTTGTAACAATAAAAACATCACCAACAGCTTTTACAAACTGATGAGGAATAATAACCCCCCTCGCACCACCCAATGCTCCAATTAAACCACTCCCCAACCTAATTTTCCAGCCATCAACTTTGTTATCGGCTAAATTTACCTCTTCAACTTGCCCAAAATAATCCCCTTCAGAAGTATAAACATGCTTCCCCAACACCTCACTTAATTTTTTTATTCTTAACATAAAAAACACTACAAAAAACCACTATTTATATTTTATGCTTCTCAAAAATATTAAAAAAGCAATACACTATAAAGGATATATTTATTAAATCCAACTTCCAAAAAAAAGAAATATGAAATTGCAAGAAATTTATAATGTTCTCGCAGCAATAATAATCCTATTTGCGATAATATCTTTTCCATCAATCTTAAAATCAAATTTAAATTTCCTACCACAAGCATTTATTTTTTCAACAATAACAATTATATTAATTGTAGCAGCAAGAAAATTTGTTGCGCATTCTCTCGACGCAGATGCTGAACACGAAATCTGGAGCATCTATCAATGGGGCATAAAACCACACCAACATTTTTCAAAACCAATAAAATTTGGAATAATTCTCCCACTTCTTCTCTCAATTATCTCTTTCGGAATTATTAAATTTCCTGTAATTCTCACTTTTGAAGCCCGCGCACTTAAAAGGCGTGCTGCCAAAAGATTTGGATTTTATTCCTTTACAGAAATTACCGAATTCCATAACGCAGTTATAGCCGGATCAGGAATAATAGCCGCACTCGTCATCTCTCTCATTACCTATTTCTTACCAGCAAACTTTGAATACCTCGCAAAAATCTCAGCATATTACGCACTAGTTAATCTAATCCCAATATCAAAATTAGATGGTGCTCAAATTTTCTACGGCTCAAGAACACTCTGGCTCACTCTCTTCCTTATCACAATAGTTTTCACAATCTATGCCCTTTTCCCATTTCTATCATAACTGCCCCCATGCAAAAAACCTATTATTAAAATAATTTTGCCATCTTAAATTTTAACCAAAATATTAATTTCCTTAACTAACAATTTTATCAAAATAAGTAGTAACTAATTTTTATAAAATCATTTCTTCTTTCCCTTTTATGATAGTTGTTGGTATAGAAACAACCGGACCTGATCCAAAAAGAAACTCAATAATAAGCATAGGTTCTCTTGATACAGAAAAGCTTCTCTCAGATGAAAAAGAACCTCTTTTCTATGGTGAATGTAGAATTCGCCAAGGAGCAGAAATAGAACCGCTCGCACTTAAAATTAGCAGTTTTACAGAACATCAAATAAAATATCAAAATCCAGAATCCCATGACGAATTAATTAGAAGATGGGTTTTCTGGATAAAGTCTTCTAAAGATAAAACTCTAGCCGGAGAAAATATTGGCTATTTTGGATTACCATTCATTAAATATGCTCTCTATTCTTCTGGATATGATTTAGATTTTATAAATAAAACAATAGGAACACGCTCAATAGATATTCACTCTCTTTCCTATGCTCATCACCAAGCAACAAATACGCCAATTCCATCAAAATATGAAAGAAGTGCACTCTCTCTTGACGAAACCCTCGTTTATCTTAACCTGCCAAAAAAACCTTCCCCTCATAATGCCCTAATCGAGGCAATTCTTAAAGCAGAAGCATATTACAGATTAGTTTTTTCAGATTCTCTTTTCTCAAAAGTTTCTTTAAAAAACATAATTCCAAAAGAATTTCCGAACAAAAGAAGAAAAGACATCCCAAATTTTAACAACCACCCAATTCCACAATTTTCTAACAAATAACCTATATTATAATTACGCATTATCTAGCAAAAAATTTAAACTTATAATATTAATTTTCTAAATGGATATCAAAAAAATCCAAGATATTATTAAAACAACACCAAGAGATTATCAAAAAGCAATTTTTAATACAGCAAAAGACAACAACACCCTTGTTGTCTTACCAACAGGCACAGGTAAAACCCTTATAGCACTAATGCTTTCTGTACATAGAAAAATGCTTTTCCCATCTTCAAAAATTCTTTTTCTTGCACCAACACGCCCATTAATAGAACAACATCTTCAATATTTCAAACAAAACTTACCAGAATTATTTGCAGAAATGACTCTATTCACTGGTTCAATTAACTCTGAAAAAAGACAAAAATTCTGGCAAACTTCTGAAATAATCTTTTCTACTCCGCAATGCATTGCAAACGACTTAGAAAATCATCTTTACAATCTTAATGATGTCTCTCTTCTTATTATTGATGAAGCTCATAGATGTTTAAAGAATTATGATTATACAAAAGTCGTTAAATTTTATAAAGAACACTCAAAATCCCAAAGAATTCTCGGTTTAACTGCTTCTCCAGGACACGAAATTGAAAAAGTTAGACAAATAGCAGCCCATCTTAACATTGATGAAATTGAAATTAGAACAAGAGAATCAGAAGATGTTAAGCCCTACTTAAAAGAAAGAGATTTTAAAAAAATAGAAATCCCTTTCCCGCCAGAATTTATGGAAATACAATCATTATTAAAAAAATTATTTGACTCAAAAGTTTCTTTGTTAAAAGAAAAAGGTTACATCATCCCGCCGATAAATAAAATTACCCTATTAAAACTACAAAATCGTTTATCCTCACAAATCTCTTCCGGAAATTTTGCAGCAATGCATGGCGTTTCTTTGTGCGCACAAGCAATCAAAATCTCACACGCCATTGAACTTTTGGAAACTCAAACTCTTTCTGGCCTAAATGAATATTTTAAATCATTGCAAGAACAAGCAAAACAAAAAAAATCCAGGGCAGTCCAAACAATCATAAAAAGCCCCGAATTCTCAATAGTTCAAACACTACTTTCCAAACTAATAGAAAAAAATATTGAACATCCAAAATTAGACGCCCTTGCTAAGATAATTGACGAAGAATTTGCGAATATTGAAAACCCAAAAATAATCATTTTTGCCCAATTCAGAGAAACAGTTCTCTCAATAATAAAAAAATTGTCACAAAACCCAAAAATAAAAGCAAAAATTTTTATTGGACAAGCAAAAAAAACAATCTCTGGATTAAGTCAAAAAGAACAAAAACAAATAATAGATGAATTCAGAGAAGGAAAAATAAATGTTCTTGCTTGCACCTCAATAGGTGAAGAAGGACTAGACATTCCAGAAGTTAATTCAGTCATTTTTTATGAACCAATACCAAGCGCAATAAGAAAGATACAAAGAGCTGGAAGAACCGCTCGTTTAAAACCCGGCAAACTAATCATTCTACTAACAAAAGGAACAAAAGACGAAATTCATCATTACGCCTCTCACGCAAGAGAGAAAAAAATGTATAAAATCATAGAAAACTTAAAAGAAGAAATCAGAAACAAATCAAACCTTAATAAATATCTTAACAAATGACAAAATGCCTTTCTTTGATATATTCTCAAAAAACGAAAAAACCAAAAATAATCAAAAACAAACAACAAAAATTATTATAGATAACAGAGAAAAAAACTCTCTTATTCCTTCAATCTTATCAAAACTAAATATAAATTATGAATTCGCTAATCTTCCTGTCGCAGATTATATAATAAACGACGTCGCAATAGAAAGAAAAACAATTTCAGATCTAAAATCTTCAATAATAAACAAAAGAATTCTCTTCCAACTAAAAGAAATAAAACAATTCAAAAAATATCTTCTTATTATAGAACTAAACCAAAATCCTTATGAAGGAATTATTCACGAAAACGCTCTCAGAGGTTTTATTTTGTCAACACTATTAAAAACAAAAATCCCAATTGTTTTCTCACAAAATGAAGAAGATAGTGCAAAATACCTTTCAATATTAGCATCAAAAACAAAAAAATCGCATCCATCATTAAGACAAAAAATCCATCTTTCCACAGAGCAACAAAAACAATATATTTTAGAGGGTTTCCCAGGAATTGGCCCAACAACAGCAAAAAAACTATTATCCAGTTTTAAATCAATAAAAAATATTATTAATGCAAAAGATGAAGAAATTCAAAAAATATTAGGAAAAAAAACAAAATACTTCAAAAAAATAATCAACTAACTCTTCCCTCTTTCCGCGCCACGTCTAAAAAATAACCAATATCAATAGTAAAACAATTCCGATAACTATCATCAAAATTATTTCTCCCGCCAACAATAATAACTTTCCTGCCTTCCCCCCACCCAGTTCTTTTAATAATGTTTTCTGCAACATACCCTCTCTCTTCTTCATTCAAATTACCACAAAAAATAACAATTGTTTTTTGCTCAGGTTCCCATCCTCTTGGATAATGAAAAGGATTAAACAAACCACTATCATTCACAACCGACTCAAGCTCTTTTTTTCTCGTCTCATCCATCAAAATCAAATAAATTAACACCTGTATTTAAATATAATAACAACTAAAAAATAATTTTTACAAACCAACAAAATTATAAACTCTTATTTTCTTTTTTTTATATATTTTTATTTACTTCTTTAATGCTTAAATTCCCATTTCTAAAAATCACATCCTGCAACTTATTTTCCATAATTCCCTAATCATTTAACTAACCTGAAAATAAATAGTCTATCTAAAACATATAGTCTCAATAACTTTAATTTATAATATAATAATTATTTATAAATAAAAATCAATCCTCAAACTAGACTACCACTATAATTAATTTGACACTAATCCTCACTCTTATAAACCCACAAATCCTTATAAATCGGCCCAGTTCTTTTTAATTCAGAACTTTTTAGCTTAAACCCTCTAATTTTAAATTTGATTTTTTTGATAGGAATTTTTAAAATTTTTTCCTCAAATTTCTTCTTATCATTAACATATTTTATTCTTGCAATAGTCAAATGTCCCATAAACCTCTCTTCTTTTTTGAATAAATCCCCTAATTTCTCATCAATTTCTTTCTGTAAATCATAAATTCCCTTACCCTCTAACTTTATCCAAACAATTCTCGGCATTCCTTTAAAATGAAAAATTCCAATTCTTCCAAGTTTTGCCTCAAATGTCTTAAACTTAATTTCACTCAATTTTTCTTTTATTTTTTCAACTTCCTCACCATTAATCTCCCCCAAAAATTTTAAAGTTAGATGCAAATTCTCTAACTCAGTTAATTTGCCGACAAATTTTGTTTTACTAATAAGTTCTTGCACTCTTGCAATTTCCATTATTACCTCGTCATCAAAATCAATGCAAACAAAAGCCCTTACCAATCCGTCATCAGAACATGCTTTTTCATCAATTTCCATTTTCCAAACTAAAATTATATTTTGTTTATTAATCCATTCAATAAATAATTTCCTTTTTTCCCAACAATTTTAAAATACGAATTCACTACCTGTTTAATTTGATAATTATAAACATCAAATTTATTTTTCATGCCCTTGCCAACCAATTCCATAAACCCAATTCCTCTAATATTTTTCCCATCTATCTTTCCCATCACATCCACCGGCCCCTCCCAATAATTAAGAGAACCAAAAAGAACCTCCATATCACTCAAAACAGCTTTTATCTCTAACTCGATTTTTTTTGATTTGACAATAACTTTCCAAGAAACCGGATATTCTGCGCCGCTGATTTTGCTCTTCCATTTTTTACCCTCAACCAAAATTAAATCATTTACAAAATCAGCTTTTCCATTCCCATAAATTATTCCAACATAATTATTCTCCCCATTATTATAACGCTGAATCATTATCTCAATGCCATTATTTAATTGAATCGAAAACCACTCCCATTTTTTTCTTCCAATAAAATTACTCCACTCATGATCCATCCAAGCTTTTCCGCACACTTCTATAACCTTATTCCCATCAACCACAACTCCTTTTGCATCAAGATTTGTGAGAGAATAATAAAAAACCTTCTTCCCATCCACTACAAAATCACCACCGCCATTATGTAATAAAGGCTCTTTTCTCGCTTTTAAAACCAAATCTAAATTCTCATTTTTCAACCGATATTTAAAAGAATCAAATTCAAAAATCTCATTATTTATATATCTCAAAGGACTATTTAAGTAATTAACGAAAAGTGCTTCTCTTTTAAAACTATCACCAGACAATATTGAAAAAGGAGAGAGATTCATAATTTTTCTTTTTTTTGAAACATCAACAAATAAAGAATGTGAAAAAAATACTTCTTTTTTCGGTATTCTTTTTACCAAAGAAATATCACTCTTTTTTGGATTCGCCTTAAACAAACAATTCATAAAAGCATACCTATTTCTGTTTTTGTCAAATAAATTACCATTAAAATACCACCACTCAATATTACATCTATGATTTAGTTCGTCTTTTGGAAATTGCATAAATTAAAATGCAAAGCATAGTTTAAATAATCAGCGTTCAAACACTAATAACAATTTTTAAATCAACACAAATTATTTTGGCATAATCACCGCACTACTATAATCTTGAAATTCAACAATTTTTTTTATATCATCTAAAGTTATTGAACGAATTTTCTTTTCATAATCATAATAATCCTCTGCTTTTCCAACAAGCTCTTTATATATTAATTCATTCATAACATTAATACTTTCCTCGCTCTCAACTTTTTTCAATCCAACAACTCTCTCTTTTGCCCCCTCTAATTCTTCTTCACTCATTTTCTTTGCCTTATCAAACCATTCTAAAATTATTCTCTCAACATCCTTTATTTTTTCTTTTATTGTCCCAACATAAATAGAATAATATGAATAATTTTTCTCGGAATTAATTGAACTCTTAACAGAATAAGCCAACCCTCTTTTTTCTCTTATCTCTAAAAAAAGCTTTGAACTCATCCCATTAGCCAGCCAAGCATCTAAAACTTCCAATGCATAACCCTCTTTTGTTCCTTGTAAAGGCGTATGAATAGCAAATAAATAATGCGTCTGATCCAAACCATTTCTCTTGTCTATAGTTTTTGCATTTTTCTTTGTTATGCTACTTTCTTTTAGTTTCACATTTTTCTTTTCAAAGTTTTTTTCCAAATAATCACAAACCTTTTCAAAATCCGCATTTCCAACAATCGTAACAATATAATTCTCAGGCCCATATCTCTCTTCAAAATATTTTTTAACAAAATCCCTCTTTAATGATTTTATTGTTTTCTCGTTTCCAATAACTCCCTCTCCAAAAGGCTTTTCATAAAGGTTTTCTTCAATCATCTCATAAACATATCTCATCGGATTGTCATGTAACATTTTTATCTCTTCCAAAATTACTTTCTTTTCCTTCTCAAATTTTTCTTCATCAAACTTTGGATTTTTTAACATATCCAAAAGAATATTTATCCCAACGAACAAATGTTCATTAGGCAATTTAAACCAAAACGAAGTTATCTCATGTGAAGTAAATGCATTTAAAATTCCCCCTCTTCTTTCTATCTCCTTTGATATCTCCTCATGACTCCTTGTTTTTGTCCCAGTAAAAACTAAATGTTCAATAAAATGAGCAATTCCTTTTATTTTACTTTCCTCAAATCCTGCCCCAAACTTATTTGTGATGCTAAAACTAACAATTGGCAAATCCCTCTTTTCCATTAAAACAACAATCCCATTTGAAAGCTTTTTTTTCATAAACTCCATCTCAATTAATAAAACATTTAATTAATAAAACTTATCTTACTCAAATCAAAACAAAAAATGTAAGTTATTAAACTATATTTATGAATAGCCAAATACTCCTTTTCTCCCATTTTATCCACTAATCCAAATCATCATTTTAACAAATTATTAAAATTTTATAAACGCAAAACCATGCCATTTATAATAAAGTTTTTTAATAATCCCTAATAAGTTTAATCATGACAGTTAATGCAGGCCCAGAATATTTTGCAGCAGAAAAAAAATATCTTGCTTCTAAAAACATAGATGAAAAAATTTTTTATTTACAAGAAATGATAAGAAACGCTCCAAAACACAAATCATCTGAAAAATTTATAGCAGAACTAAAAAACAGATTGCGAAGATTTTTAGAAAAAAAAGAAAAAGCAAAAAAATCAGGCAAAACTACAAAAAAAACAATAAAAAAAGAACACACCCAAGTTGTTCTTCTCGGTTTTACTAATTCCGGAAAATCATCTTTGCTCTCAAAACTAACAAACGCAAAACCAGAAATTTCACCGATTCAATTTACAACAAAAGAACCAATAATTGGAACAATGGATTATGAAGGAATAAAAGCCCAAATTATAGACTTGCCATCAATCGGCTCCGAATTTTTTGACATAGGCATAGTTAATACCGCAGACATTATTTTAATTGTCTTAGAAAAATCTCTTGATGATTTGGATAAAATCCTACCGCTCTTATCAAAAGCATATGGAAAACAAATCATAGCAATTAACAAATCAGATCTGCTTTCCCCAGAAGAACAAAGAAAATTAAACGAAAAAATAAAATCAAAAAAACTAAATGCAATAATAATCTCATCTGAAACTTCTTACAATATCGAACAACTAAAACAAAAAATCTTTGAAGAAATGCAAGTAATAAGAATTTACACAAAAGAACCATCAAAACCACCATCCCCAATACCCCTTATATTACCAACAGGCTCAACAGTAAAAGATGCTGCAGAATCAATTCTTAAAGGTTTTTCATCAAAAATAAAAGAAGCAAGAGTTACAGGACCATCATCTAAATTCCCGAACCAAATTGTTGGCCTCTCCCATGTCCTGAAAGATAAAGATATTATTGAATTTAAAACAAAATAAATTTATGAATAATTAAAACAATTATAATCTTATTGATAGTTCTTTCGTATTGGAACAATTATTTTTTCCAAATAATTAGCAACAGATTTCTTTAAATCCATTGGATGCAACTCGCCAGAAGAATAAATTCCCTCCAATTCGTCTGCACTAACTAATTCCAAATCCCCGCCGAATTTTTTCTCCCTCTCTATCCTTATTCTCTCAAATCGTGGGAAAATAATTAACCTTGCGATCTGCAATATTGGATTATCTTCAACAATTTTTATTGGACAATAAGCCCCATTTATTGCCTCCTCTATCTCTTTATCACTATCAATTAAACTAATCCCGCTTCCTGGAATTGATTTTGACATTTTTTGTCCAGGCCCTTTTAACGAACAAATTAAAGGAGTATGCATAGCAACAAAATCCCATCCAAGAGTTTTTTTCATATCCTTTGCCATCATATGTATTTTTCTTTGCTCCATTCCACCAAGCGCAACATCAACTTTCAAATGTTTTATGTCAACTGCTTGCATAATTGGATACCATAACTGAGAAATTGTTGCATTTTCTATATCTCTCGCAACTTCCTGCATACTCCTCAACCCCCTGTTTATAGTCAATTCTTGTGCAAGAGACATAACATCCATTTGATAATTTTTTTTAAATTGAAAATCACTTCCCAAAACAATTTTTGCCTTTAATCCAATTGCTTTTATTGTCTTTTTCCACCTTGCAACCTCGCGCGCTATCTCTTTCTCATTTCCCTTTCTATTTAATAATGCATGAATATCAGCCAACAAAATAATGACATTAAACCCTGCTCTTTCCAAATCCATTAATTTTGTTATTGTTACAAAATGTCCCAAATGTATTGGCCCGCTTGGCTCATACCCGCAATAAACAACAGGATTTTTTTTCTTTAGAAGCAAATTAACCAATTCGTCTTTTGTCACGAACTCCACAACATTCCTCTCTATTAAATTTAACCTCTTAATATCCAACTCTCCATTATCCATAAACCAACAACAAAACCTTAATATTTAAACTCTCTCATAAAATCATGAAAACACTTTCCTTAATTTTATCTTTAATAGGGATTTTTTTATTATTTTCCATCTTAATTTTCTCAACCCCAATTCCAATTAACAACCCTTCACAACTAAATAATTTAATAGAAAATGAAAAAGTCCAAACACAAGGCAAAGTCATAAAGCAAACCTCTTCTTTAATAATTCTAGACAACAACCTAACCTTCATCTGCCAAAACTGCCGAAATTTCAAAAATCAAATTATTCAAATAACAGGCACAATAACAAAATACAAAAACAAAACCCAAATCCAAACACTCTCAATCAATCCTTTAGATTAATATAAAGTTATCAAAAGAAAAATCTATAAACTATCAAAAAAGAAAAACAAATTATGAACAATAAAATCTGCGCACAGAAAGAAATAGCAATAAGACAAAGAGCTACTGAAATAGCCAGAGGCATTGGCACAAAAGGAACAAAAGGATACGAAATACGCGGCTGTTACACTTGCGACGGATATAATAAAAATTGCCCTTCATATTTTCCCGACTCACCCTTATATTCTACAGAGTCAAATACACATTACAAAAACCAACATAAATAACTATTTTTCTAAAATTATAAAGCCAATTTAAACAAAGCAATCAATTAAATCCTTTATTGCAAATCAACTTCTCTTTTTTTCTTCCTTGGAGCAAATATCTTTAAAACCCCATTCTTGAACTCTGTCTTTGCTTTTTCAACATCTATCTCAGGTAAACTTGTAGAATAACTAAAACTTCTATAACTCTTTTCTTCATGATAATAATCTTTCTTTTTTATTTTCTTCTCAATCTTTTTTTCAGCCTCAATTAAAGCCCTATCTCTTTTTAACATTACTTTCACATCTTTTTTATCAAAGCCAGGCAAATCAAATTTCAAAACAATATCCTTTCCCATTTTTGTTATTTGTATAATAATTATTTTATATATTTAAAATTTTACTTTTTTTGTGTTTTTTTAATTTACCAAAATAATTTTTACTCTCAAACCAACACACTCAACAACAAAATAAACGCCAAAAATTAAAATTTTACAAACAAGAAGTCTTTAAAACAAAAATTACCCCTCCATAACAAAATGATAATAGAGATTTTGATTGCTTTATTGCTTGGTGTGGCTGCTGGTACTTTCACAGGACTCTCTCCAGGAATTCACATTAACCTTATTTCCTCAATCCTTGTCTCTTCATTATACTTCTTTTCCTCTCTCCCACCAACAATTCTCCTTGTTTTTATTGTTGCCATGTCAATCACGCACACTTTTATTGACTTTATCCCTTCAATTTTTTTAGGTGCACCTGAAGAAGATTCTTTTTTATCAATTCTCCCAGGACACCAAATGCTTTTAGAAGGCAAGGGCTTTGAAGCATATATCATAACAATCTATGGCTCGCTCACCGCACTAATAATTATTCTAATTTTTACGCCAATTTTTATTATCGCACTCCCGCCAATCTACAAAATCACAAAAACCATCATCCCATTTTTATTAATTTTTATCTCCCTTTTCATAATCTTCCGCGAAAAAAATTATTTTCTCTCTCTTGTTATTTTCCTTCTTTCCGGCATTTTAGGTTTTTTAACATTTAATCTCCCCATTAAAGAGCCTTTAATGCCATTACTATCAGGATTATTTGGTTTATCTTCACTAATAATTTCTATAAAAACAAAATCAAATCCTCAAAAACAAGAAGTTACTTCTATCAAAAATATAAAATTAACAAAATCAGAGTTTACTCGTTCAATTATCCCTCTTTTCATTTTTTCACCTTTCTGCTCTTTTCTCCCAGGTATTGGTTCATCACACTCGGCAACAATTAGCTCGGAAATTTTCCCGCAAAATAACCGCTCTTTTCTATTTTTGGTAGGGGCAACAAACACGATAATAATGGGGCTCTCGTTTATTACTCTCTATACGATAAATAAATCTCGTTCAGGTTCAGCAGCCGCAATTCAAGAAATTCTAAATAATATAACAATCCAACACATCATACTCATCATTATAACAATAATAATCTCAGGAATTATTGCATCAATTATCGGAATAAAAATAGCAAAATACATCTCAACAAAAATAAATAAAATAAATTATGCTTTCCTCACAATTATAACAGCGCTGATTATTCTAACAATAAACATAATTTTTTCAAACTGGCTCGGTATTCTTGTTTTAATAATAGCAACCTCTCTCGGAATTTTCACAATAACTTTAAACTCAAAAAGAATTAACTTAATGGGTTCTCTTATTATTCCAGCAATTACCCATTACTTGATTGCATAAAATTACATATTTTCAAAAAATGAATTTGTTTAAGATATGGGCTCAAAGAAGAATCTTTCGCAATCCATGGATGCTCTAATAATTTGCAAGAATGTTTATCAAAAGTATCAAACATCAAATCATCTTTATAAATTTCAAAGAATTCAGGTTCTGCTTTTTTTCTCTGCCAATAATCTTCCCACGCATCAAACCAACTTGGCCCATAAAAATCAACACCATTATTACACCTAACCCATCTTAAATAATGCATATTTTCCAATAAAACGACATAATTTTCTAAATCAAAAACCCCTTTCAAAATTCCCCTTGATAACTCTCCCTTCCTAGCAGCAAAATAAACTCTATTAACTCTATTGCCAATTTTTTCTATAGTTAATCCACAGTCACTATAAATAAAATAATTCTCTCCATTATTCTCAGACACCATATTTTCAATTCTTCTATGTGCTAAACACGAACCATCTGGCAAATTATCCATAATATTTTTTGAATAAACAAAAACACCTCTCTCCACACCGCCAACAATACAATTTATTGCAGCACTCTTCAACCAACAATTAAACCCAAAAAGCCCAATAGTTCTTGGAATGTAAACCCTCATTTTTAATTTTTAATTTAAAAAATCAGAATCTTACATTTTTAAATTAATCTATTTTTAGTTCTGTTAACTTAATGTTAATAAATTAAACATTAAAATTTTCATTTTATCACTCTAAATTTAGTCAGAATTAACAGCTTGGAATTTGGTTGCTTTTTATATCATATATTTCCAATTCTCAACTTTGATATCTCCCTTGAGATTTTAGTTGGAGTATTGCCATTAAGAATTTGATGAGATCTCAGGGAATTCAAATCTCCAACTGTTAGAGTAAAGG
>JAOAJC010000005.1 GCA_026414385.1 Candidatus Pacearchaeota archaeon
GGTTAATGGATTAAAGATGGATGGGGTTTTGTTTAATTGTCCTGTAAAAGTTTTCTCGCAAAAAGGTTATCTAACAGAAGAATATGTTGATCAGCTACATGAAACTATTGGCGAGTATATCAAAGCAAGAATGTTTATCATCGCTCCAGCAAGCAGAGTTTATTTCTTGCAAGATTACATAGAACAGAACGGGATAAGATATTATGTTTTGAGAATTCCTTATTCTGTAATTGAAGAATTACATAAAAGAGCGTTCACAAGACCATTACAGCCTACTTCTGCAAAAGATATTAATCAAAATATTGAACAAGTAGGATTTGATTTTATACATCCGCCGAATGTGAAAGCAGAATATTTCAGAAGAAAGCCGAAAGACAAACTGATTGAAGAAGAGCTTGTTATTGAAATAAAAGAGTTTGAAGCTGTTCAACGAGCAAAAGAGCCTGTTGAGTTCAAAGATCCAAAAGAAGCCTTGAGCATGGTTCTGATTGACAGAGACTATAATGGCAAATACTTTAATATGACTGACTACTTCTTTGCAGATGATATCAAAAAAGAAGGCTACAAAGTAAGAGTTTCTGCTGAAAAAGTTGGCGAAAAGGTTTGCATTATTTATTTAGATATTTTCGGGAACGAAAGGATTGAGGTAAAAGGAATAAAGGAGTTTAAGAGAGGGTAAAAATGCTGCCCATTAAAGTCAACGAATTGGTTTTGCAGGTTACGAAGAATATAGATCCAGAAAAACTGGATCTAGATAAGTACGAAGATTTTCTCGAGGAGCTTTGCGGACATAGAGAATTCCAGAAAGAGGCGATAAGAACTGCTGTCAGATTTCTCCTAAGTGGCGAGTATAAAAATACAGAAGATTTAGCAAAAGAAAATTTTGACACAAATCCTGCGCTAAAGGAGTATTATAAAAGTTTTGAAAATTTTAAGAACAAACTAGAATTTCCAGATAAACTTGCTTGCACGATTGACCTGGCAACAGCAACAGGAAAAAGCTGGGTAATGTATGGAATTGCACAGATTCTTTTATGCGAGGGTGCAGTAGATCAAGTATTGATTTTATGCCCATCAAGAACTGTTAAAAGAGAGCTATTAAAAAAATTTGAAAAATTCGTTATTGACAAAAACTTAAGAGCAGCATTGCAGGATGAAGCGATTCCTATAAAAGCGAATCCAAGCATCACAGATGCTTCACGAACAATAAAGAAATGGGATATTTGTATAGATAATGTTCACAAAACTTATGCTCATGTAACTTCTTCTATTTCAGACAGCTTAAAAGGAAAAGGAGAAAGAACGCTTGTTTTGAATGACGAATCTCATCATATTATGAACCCAGAGGTTGAATCGATAAAAACCGACGTACAAGCAATGAAAGAATGGAAGAAATTCTTGCTAGATAAAAATTACAACTTCAAATTTATCGTTGGATTTACAGGAACACCTTACATGAGAAACGAGTATGCAAGAGATGTTGTTTACAGATATAGTATTATGCAAGCAATGGAAGGTGATATGGCAGGAAATTTCGTTATTAAGAAAGTAGAGTATCTAAAGGAATCCAATGCCAAAACTTGGCCTCAAAAACTAGAAGAAATTTATGCAAACCATCAAAGAAACAAGAAAACTTGGGATAAAGCAGATAAGCACATTACAATTTTTGTAACTCAAACTATCAATAAGGCTGAGAAATTAGCAAATGACATCAAGAATTTTCTTATTGATAAGGAAAAAATAACGCCGGATAAAGCAGAAAAGAAAGTTTTAGTCGTAACATCAAGCCCAAAACATGAAGCGAATAGAGAAATACTAAAAGAGGTTAATAACACAAAAAATCCTGTTGAATGGATTGTTTCTGTAAGTATGCTTACTGAAGGGTGGGATGTGGATAATGTTTTTCAAATTGTTCCGCATGAGGAAAGAGCTTTTAACTCAAAGTTGTTAATTGCACAAGTATTAGGTAGAGGATTAAGAGTTCCTAAGAATTACTCTTCTGAACAGCCCACAGTTATAGTTTATAACCATTACAAATGGGGAGAAGCAATAAGAGAACTAGTAGAAGAGGTAATGGATTATGAGAAACGAGTAAGAAGTTACATTGTCGATAAAGAAAAGGATTACAATTTTGAATTACACAATATGAAATATGAAAAGATAGAGGTTCAAAAGAAATTACATCTTCAAAAAGGCAAATACGAAATACCAAAAATTCCTGAGCTAAGCACACAGTCAGGAATAATAAAATTAAGAACAACTTATTTCCAAATAAAAGAACAAAAGGAGAAGGAAGTAGTTACGCAAATTCCTGTAAAGCTGTATAGTGTAGAAAGAACTGTTAATGATGTTGTTAACAAATTGGACGAATTCTACGAAGAGAGAGGAATGAAATGTCCATATAAAATAGATAAGCAAAAGCTCAAAGTAGAAATAGAACATGCTTTGAAGAAAGCAGATCCTGAAAAGACTGGGATGCTCACTGAAGAAAACAAAAACAGAATCGAAAGAGCATTTGATGTTTTAAAGAGAGAAGCAACAGGAACAACAGTAATAAAAAGGGTTTCTCAGACGCCTTACATAATAAGAACAAAAGATATTCCTGCAGCAAGTGCAAAAGTTTCAGAGTTTCTAAAGAACAAAGCAGTGGTCTACGAAGAATCTTCAATAAAACTGTCTAAAAAGGAAGATAGAGAACTTATAGAAGAGGCGAGTAATGAAGCTCCTCGCAAGAATGTGATAATCATTGATAACAAATATTTGTTTAAATGTCCTTTGAATGTAGTAATTCTTTCTCATAACAATGAAAGAGAATTCGCAAGATATTTAGCGATGCCGGAATATGCCCAGAAAATAGACGCGTGGATTAAGTCTGTTGACAGAGGGTTTTATGATGTTCCTTATACCTACCGCAAAGGAACACATCAGAAATGGGCAAAATTTAATCCAGACTTCTTTATCAAGATAGGAAAAGATATTTTAATTGCAGAGATAAAATCTGATGAAGATATTACTCAAGAAAACAAAGCCAAATTGAAATATGCTAAAATTCACTTTGAAGAATTAAACAAAAAACAGAAGAAATTCAAATATTATTTTAAGTTCCTTTCCCCACAAGATTTTCCACAGTTCTTTGAAGCTATAAAGGCTGGAAATTATGCAAAATACACCAGCAACCTTGAAGCTGAATTAAAAGTCTAACCCTACCACACAACTTAAGAAAATCGCCTTATCACCCGGCATTCGACTTAAGAATCATCACCCGTTATTGCGACAGAGAGAAAAAACGCAAGGTTTAAAAAGGAAGTTTTATGAAATGATTTATTAATATATACATAAAAATCGCTTTTGGAGAGGATTATTTTCCCAGAATGCATATACTACAACCCAAACACACAAAATTGAAGCCAAATGAGGCAGAAGAATTATTAAAAAAATATAATATTTCTGCTTCGCAATTGCCAAAAATAAGATTAACTGATCCTTGTGTGCCGGAAGGATGTAAGGTTGGGGACATTTTAAAAATTGAGAGAAAAGAAGAAGGTAATGTTAATGTTTATTTCAGAGTTGTTGCATAAAAATGTCAAAATACAATAATATATTAATAAAAAACTATCTTGAACAGCACTCACTTGTAGAAAGCAACATTATTTCTTTTAATGATTTTATAAACAACAAAATGCAACAAATTATCAACGAGATTAATGAGAATATTCAAAATGAAGAAGGGATTGAGATAAAACTCGGCAAAATTAGAGTGGATAAACCGCACATCATAGAAGCTGATGGGAGTGAGACACAAATAACTCCGACGATAGCAAAATTAAGAAACATAACTTATTCTGCGCCTGTTTTCGTTGAATTAACAATAAAATTTGACAATCAAATAGATAGTACTGAAGTTGAGATAGGAAGAATTCCTATTATGGTAAGAAGTGCTGCTTGTAATACTTATGGAATGAGTAGAGAACAATTAAAAGAAATTTATATGGATGCGCTTGATCCTGGAGGATATTTTATAATCAATGGAAATGAGAGAGTAATGGTTATGAGCGAGGATCTTGCAGCAAATCAGCCATTTATAGAAGAAGGGAGACTGGGACTAACATTAAGAATATTTTCGCAAAGAGGTTCTTATAGAATTCCAACGACAATATCAGAAGCAAATGATGGAATTCTTGAAGTTAGTTTTAGTAGGTTAAAAAACATCCCTGCGATAGTGCTTTTAAAAGCGCTTGGAATGACAAAAGAAGCAGACATTACAAAAAACATAAATTACGAAAATGACTGTTTGATAGTTAATTTATATGAATATGCAAACTTGCAAGACGCTGAAGACGCAATAAATTATATTGGTGAAAAAGCTGGAATTCAGGGAACAAAAAAAGAGATAACAACGAGAGTTAAACAAAGAATTGATTCTTTTTTATTACCCCATATCGGAACTGATAAAGCGTCAAGGAGCGAAAAAGCATTTACGCTTTGCAGATTGCTAAATCTTTATCTTAAATCAAAAGACAATAAAAAAATAAGAACTGATAAAGATCATTACGCAAATAAAAGAGTTAAGCTTTCCGGAGATTTAATGAGCGATTTGTTTAGAGTTAATATTGGAATTTTTATAAGGGAGATACAATATTCTCTAAAAAAAATATCAAAAAGAAAAAAATTCTATTCATTGAAAACAATTGCTAAATCAACTTTATTTACCCATAGAATAGAGAGTGCGATTGCAACAGGAAGTTGGATTGGTGAGAGAACCGGCGTTACTCAAAATATGGATAAAACAAATTATCTTGCAATGTTATCACAATTACAAAGAGTTTCTTCTATGTTGCCAGGCGAGCAAGAGAATTTCATGGCGAGAACGCTACATCCAACGCATTATGGAAGATTTTGCCCAACTGAAACTCCGGAAGGAACTGAAATCGGGTTGAGAAAAAACTTGTCAATGCTTGCAAAAATTTCGACAGCAATTACATTTGATGAAAATCAGATAATTAAAAAATTTAATGAATTGGGGTTAAATAAAGAAAATGGAAAGGATGTATTCTTTAATGGTAGGTCAATAGGGTTTGTTTCAGATGTTAATGGTTTTGTTAAAAAAATTAGAGAGATGAGGAGAAATGGTGAGTTGCCAAAAGAATTAAGCGTTAGGTATGATTTGCTTTTAGACCAAGTTACAATATCAACTGAGGTGGGGAGAGTGTTAAGGCCGTTAATTATTGTTGAAAATGGGGTTAGTAAATTGAAAGACGAACATATTGTTTTGTTGGAAAGTGGAAAAATTAAATGGATAGATTTGATAAATGAAGGAATTATTGAGTATATTGACGCTGCTGAAGAAGATAATGCAATGATTGCGTTAAATGCGGACGAGATAACTGAAAATCATACACACCTTGAAATACACCCAATTGACTTGTTTGGGTTAATAACGAGTCTTGTTCCTTTTGCAAATCATGATCAGAGTTCAAGATTAAATAGGGGGAGTAAAACATTAAAGCAAAGTCTTGGAATTTATGCAGCAAATTATTTAATGCGTCTTGATACTGACGTTTCTATATTGCATTATCCACAAAAACCAATAGTTAGAAGTTTTGTTTATGATACTTTAGAAATTTATCCAGCCGGACAAAATATTGTTGTTGCAATAATGCCTTTTGAAGGATATAATTTAGAGGATGCAGTTGTGTTGAATAAAGCAAGTGTTGATAGAGGAATGGGAAGAAGCACATATTTTAGACCTTATAGTGCGATAGAATTGCAATATGCTGGAGGATTAAAAGATGAGATTATGATTCCAGATAAAGATGTTGCTGGTTATAGGACAGAAGAATCTTATAAATATCTTGAAGATGATGGAATAGCTTATCCGGAAGCTGATATGAATGAGGGAGATGTAATAATAGGTAAAGTTTCGCCTCCAAAATTTTTAAGTGAGGCAAGAGACATAAGCATACAAGCAAAAAAAGAGACAAGTTGCGCGATAAGGCAGGAGGAGAGAGGAACTGTTGATGCTGTCTTTATAACTGTTGATCAAGAAGGAAATAAAGTTGTGCAAGTCAGAACAAGGGATTCAAGATTGCCGGAACCAGGAGATAAATTTTCAACTCCGCATGGGCAGAAAGGAGTTGTTGGATTAATAGCGGATTCTGAGGATATTCCTTTTAGCGCATCCGGGATAAAACCTGATTTAATTTTCAATCCGCATGGAATCCCGAGCAGAATGACTATTGGATATTTAATAGAGATAGTTGCTGGAAAAGTCGGGGCATTATCTGGAAAAATTATTGACGGAACTCCATTTAGCGGACAGAGCGTTGAAGAACTTGAACAACAATTAAAGGAAATGGGATTTAGGTATGATGGGAAAGAAACTATGTATAATGGCATTACAGGAAAGAAAATGGATGCTAAGATTTTTGTGGGTAATATTTATTATCTAAAATTAAAACACATGGTAAAGAACAAAATGCATGGAAGGGCCTCTGGAAAGGTTACTTTATTGACAAGACAACCAATTGAAGGCAGGGCAAGAGGCGGTGGATTAAGGATGGGGGAGATGGAACAACAAGCATTAGCAGGACATGGGGCAGCACTATTATTAAAAGAGAGATATGATTCTGATAAAACAATCGTGCATATTTGTAAAGATTGCGGGCATATGACTTACGAAGATACAATAAGGAATAGAATTGTTTGTGAGGTATGCGGAAGTAATGAAGTAGAATCTGTTGAGATGTCATATGCATTTAAATTGCTTGTTGACGAGTTACTTGGGTTGGGAATTCATACGTCATTTGAACTAAAAAACAAATATGAACAATGAATGAAAACATTTATTTTAGAAAACAAGTAAGAGCATTGAAGTTTAACTTAATTAGTCCTGAATTTATAAAAAAGATAGCGTGTGCAAAAATTGTTACGCCCGAACTTTATGACATAGATGGTTTCCCTGTTGATGGTGGATTAATGGATTTGAGATTAGGGGCTATTGATCCTGGAGTAAGATGCAGGACATGTGGAAAGAGAGTAAAAGAGTGTCCGGGACATCCTGGGTGCATAGAATTAGCAAGGCCAGTATTGCATATTAAATATATACCATTCATAGAATTGTGCTTGAGAAGTTTCTGTCCGAAATGTGGAAAGTTAACGTTGAGTGAAGAAAAACAAAAAGAGATGAGTATACCAATGAGAGCAAAAAAAGCGAGAGATGCAAGAAAATGTCCTCATTGTAATGAACCTATAGAAAGAATAAAGCTTGAAAAACCGAGCAATTTTATGATAGGAAAAAAGAGATTAACGCCGATAGAGATAAGAGAAAGACTTGTTTTAATAACTGATGAAGAATTGAAAAAAATAGGAATTAATCCAAAAACATGCAGACCTGAATGGGCTGTGTTGTCGTTATTGATTGTTCCGTCTGTAACTGTGAGGCCATCAATAACGCTTGAAACGGGAGAAAGGAGTGAGGACGATCTTACTCATAAATTGGGAGACATAATAAGGGCGAATCAGAGATTATGGGAAAACCTGAATGCCGGAGCTCCTGAAGTAATAATTGAAGATTTGTGGGATTTATTACAATATCATGTTACGACTTTTTTTGACAATAATATTTCTAAAATACCTCCTGCGAGACACAGATCAGGGCAACCATTAAAAACAATAACAGAAAGAATCAAAGGAAAAGAGGGAAGAATAAGACACAACCTTGCTGGAAAGAGAGTTAATTATTCTGCAAGAACAGTCATATCACCAGACCCATTTATTAAAATAAATGAGGTTGGAATTCCAATTGAGATTGCGAAAATTGTAACTGTGATAGAAAATGTAACTACATCAAATATTGAAGAAATGAAAAAATTAATTAAGCAAGGCAACAAATATCCGGGGGCAAATTATGTAATAAGAAGCGATGGAAAAAAGAAAAAGATAACAGAGGAATTAAGTGAGGAATTGTGTGCAGAGATACAACCAGGATATAAAATTGAAAGGCATTTAAGAGATGGAGATATTGTATTATTTAATAGGCACCCATCATTGCACAAACAAAGCTTAATGGCTCATTTTGTAAAAGTTTTACCAAACAGAACATTTAGATTGCATCCAGCAATAGCAATGCCATATAACGCAGATTTTGACGGGGACGAGATGAATATCCATAGTCCACAAACAGAAGAGGCAAGAGCTGAAGCAAAAGTATTGTTAGACGTAAGCAAAAACATTATTTCTTCAAAAAACAACATGAATCTTGCTGGAACAATAACTGACGCGATAACTGGAATTTATCTTCTTGGAAAAGAAGTTGTTAAAAAAGAAGATGCAGATGAACTTCTTTTTTCAGCAGGAGTTAAACCAAAATTAAAAAAGAAAGAAATTGAAGGAAAAGAGGTTTTTGCACAAGTTTTGCCGGAGAATTTTGAAATAAAACTGGATGATGAATTAAATGGTAGCGAGACATTTGCGACAGAAGATGGGAAATTAACGAAATTAATTGACAAAGAGTTTGGGAGAGGAACAACAATTGACGTTATAAACAAAGTATTTACGTTAGGAATGATATCTCTGTCAAGAAAAGGTTATACTTTAGGATTAAGAGATTTAGATGTAACTGACAAAATTAGAGAACTAACAAAAAAAGTAATTGAAGATGCTGAAAGAAAAACTGCAAGCATTATAAAGGAGTATGAGGAGAATAGGTTAGTCCCGATAACTGGTAAAACTCTTGAAGAGTCGAGAGAATTGAAGATATTACAAGTATTAAATGAAGTAAGAACAGAAATTGGAAAAATTTTGAAAGAATATTTCCCTCAGGAAGAAAATGTGAGTAAAATGATAAATGTGGCGCGGCCGGTAGTATGGTTAATATTACGCAGATTGCGTGTTCTGTTGGACAACAATCTTTGTGGAATAAAAGAATTAATTTCGGATACACTGATAGAACGCTATCATTTTTTAAACGAAATGATTTGAGCCCGGAAGCAAGAGGGTTTATTAAATCTTCATTTATAAAAGGATTGAAACCAACGGAATTTTTCTTTGGGGCGATGACTGGAAGAGATAGCCTTATGGACACTGCATTAAGAACTCCAAAATCAGGATATTTGTATAGGAGATTAGTTTCGGCTTTGCAAGATTTAAAGGTTGAATATGATGGAACAGTAAGAGATGCTTCTGAAAATATAATTCAATTTGTTTATGGAGATGATGGCAAAGATGTTGCAAAGTTGCATCTGAAAGATGATAAAATTTCTCCTGGCGAGGCAATTGGGGTTGTGACTGCACAATCGTTTGGTGAGGCATCAACACAGATGGTATTAAGAACATTCCATTTTGCAGGAGTAGCACAAATGCAGGTAACGTTAGGATTGCCAAGGTTAATTGAGATTCTTGACGCAAGAAAGAAACCAACAACTCCTTCAATGGAAATTTATCTTGAAAAAGAGTATAATAATGAAAAAGATGCAAAAACAATAGCTGAGAAAATAAAAGAAGTAACTTTGAAAGAAATAGTTTCTGAAATAAAAATTGATTTTGCAAACAAAAAAATAGAGATGATTTTAGACAACAAAGCACTAAAAAGCGTGCATGTTGGTGTTGGAAAGATAATTGAGAGATTGAACGAGAGAGGATTTAGCGTAAAAGGAAATGAACAAAAAATAATAATTAATGCGGCAAATATGAATTTTAAGGAGATGTACAAACTTAAAGAAAAAATAAAAGAAAGCACAATTTCGGGTATAAAAGACATTTCACAAGTGATAGTAACAACAAAAGGAAAAGATTTTGTAATATTGACTTCTGGCTCTAATTTAAAAGAGATAATGCAGATTAAGGGAGTTGATAAAGAGAGAACAACATCAAATGACATTCATGACGTAGAGCAAGTATTAGGAATTGAGGCAGCGAGGGCAACAATTATAAACGAGATTAAAAAAGTATTGCAGGGACAGGGTTTAGACATTAATGAGAGGCATCTTAAATTAGTTGCCGATGCTATGACTTCTTCTGGAATAGTGAAGGGTGTAACAAGAATGGGGATAATATCAGACAAAGCAAGCATACTTGCTAGAGCGACATTTGAAACACCTGATAAGCAATTTATAAGTGCTACTATGCAAGGTGCAACTGATGAATTAAAGTCCGTAATTGAAAATATTTTGCTTAATCAAGTAATACCTGTTGGAACTGGTTTGCCAGGATTATTGGTAAGAGTGCAGGGGCCATTAGTTATAAAAGAGGAAAAAACAAAGAAAAAAGCATAAGCAAAATGACTACAATAAATATGCAAATAATGAGATATATTAATATTTTAGATAGAGCTTCGCGCGTGAAAACTAAAAATTGTTTTATTTATAATAATATGGTTTTTTTTGCTGTTCCAAAATATACTATTTCAAAAGCAATAGGCCCAAATGCAATAAATGCTAGGAAGATTGAAGAACAAATTGGAAAAAAAATAAGAATTATAGAAGAACCTGATGGAATAACCAGTATTGAAAGATTTATCACGGACATAGTTTCTCCTATAAAGTTTAAATTAATTGAAATAAAAGATAATACTGTTGTTTTAACTGCTGGAAGCACGACGAACAAAGCTGCTTTAATAGGTAGAAATAAGAGAAGATTTGACGAGTTAAGAAAAATATTAATGGATAATTTTGGATTGGATTTAAAGATAATTTAAGTTTTATAAAAATTAATATATAATCTATTGTAGAGTTTGTTTTATATCAAAAGAGATTGACAGAAATAAAAGAAATCTTTATAAATAATGCCAAATTTGATTAGATAATGCATAAAGATAAAAATGCTTTAAAAGAGGTGAAAGGAGGTTAATCAACATGGACACAAAGAAAGTGATCACAACGCTCTTTGTTTTAGTGATTATATTCTCTTTGTTGAGTATCACACTAAATTTATTGTATGGTGGGAAGACAATAGAAGTAGTTTCAAAACCAAAGAGTGTTGATAAAGCACAAGTTGGACTATTTATAGAGGGTAGAGAAACAGGGGTAGCTGTAACTGGAAACTCTATATCCAATGTTGGACTTTATGTTGAATAAAAACAAAATGGCAGAGGAAAACTCAGTCATGGTTGTAGCGGTTCTTGCAGTGATTGCATCTTTAGCTGCGGCAGGAATATCCTATTATTCTGCTATAAGCGTTGTTCCGAAGATTGTTGGCTATCAAGTATATGGTTCGACAAACTTGACAGTAGAGTCTTTTGCGATGATAAATTTTACAGATAGCAGTGTAAATTGGGGTTCTGGGAAAGTGAATATCGGAAAGACAAAAGCATATCTTGATACAAGATCTGGAACAGTTACTGATGGAAATTGGACAGCAGAAACTACTGGACTAATGTTAGAAAACCTCGGAAATGTAAATGTTACATTAAACCTAAGTGCTGGAAAGACTGCAGCTCAATTTATAGGTGGGACAAACCCTGCTTATAAATGGTGGATAAGAGATAACGAAACCGGAAGTTGCATAAACGTTACTGGACCAAGCAATGGTTTTGGTGGATGGGCGGATCCGTCAACAACGTCTATAACAATTTGCAATCCGCTAAGATTCTTGATTGCCTCTAATGAGATAAGAATTGACTTTAATGTAACAGTGCCAGAGGATGCAACAAAAGGAGCGAGAAGCGATACCATCACTGCAATCGGAATTGCAACAACATAAAATAAAATTAAATTTTTATTTTTTATTTTTTTTTAAAAAAAGCTTAAAAAAATTTATAAATAAAGAAATTATGAATTCTTAATGAAAAAAGAGATTTATTTGGCGTTTATTGTTGGAGTAACATTTATTCTGTTTGTAAAAAATGTAAGTGCGTTAGGGATTATGCCTGCAATAAGAGAATTTAATTTTGAACCTGGAAAGAGGTATACAATAACTTATACAATAATAAATGAAGATTCTAAAAGAGAGATAAATTTATACGTTGGAGGGGATTTTGCAAAATATGCTTCATTAAGCAAAAAAAGTTTTATTGGTAGCGATAGTTTTAGTGTTACAATAAATTTACCAGACAAATGGGATAAACCTGGAAAGAACATATTGACAGTCGGAGCAAAGGAAACTCCGAAAGAAGATGAGATGATAAGTACGGTTATTGCAATTGAAGCTGTTGTTTATATTTATGTTCCTTATCCTGGAAAATATATTGATGCAATATTAAATATCCCGAACTGCAATGTCGGAGATATTGTTCCTGTTGAGATAAGAATAATAAACCGCGGAACAGAAACAATTGTTCCGCAGATAAGATTAAATTTTTATGATAAGGAAAAAAACCTTGTTTATCAAACGGAATTTGAACAGAAAACAATAGAGAGTGGTATTGAAAAAGTGTTTAATAAAGTGATTGATAGTTCTGAATTTAAACCTGGAGATTATTTAGTTGAGGCAGTTATAGATTATGCTAATGATAAAAAAATATTAAACAAAACATTTAGGGTTGGAAGCTTATCAATTAATGTAAAAAATTTCACAAAGAAAATTGAGAGTGGTGGATTAAAAAAATATTATATTGATATAGAAAGCTTATGGAATGATTATATAACAAAAATTTATGCTGACGTTAATGTGTCAAATAGCACATTTAGCACAACATTTAGAACTCCGCCGAATGATTTACCTGGTTGGGGAGAAAGAAGATTAGAAGGTTATTTGGACACAACCGGAATGATTGGCAAATACAATTCTGAGATAATTTTGTATTTTGAAGATAAGAATATGAGCATAAATGGAGAGTTAGAAGTTTATAAAGAAAAGAGATTTAATAATACTTTATTAATAATAGTTGCAATTATTATTGGATTAGTAATTATTTCTGTTATTTATTATCTAATAATAAGATGGAAAATACAAAAAAAGAAAAAATGAATAATCTATCAAAAATTAAAAATAAATCTATAAAAAATAAAATAATTATGGGATTATTTTTTATTAGTTTTGCATTATTAATTATATCCACAATGATTAATATACACTTATTCCCATATAAAAAAAATATAAATGTTGGCGAAAAGTATGAATTATTGGAAAGCAAAGAACTTTATGCTAACGTGAATGTTAGCAAAGGAAATAGGGGCGGATTTGATTTGAACAAAAGCGCGCTAACATTTGGAAAGATAAGTTTGGGTGGAAGTGCAACGAGAAGCATTAATTTTGAAAATAATTATAATTTTGCAGTTTATGTTAAGATATCTGCAAATGGAGATATAGCAAACTTGCTTTTTTTTAATGAGATTGAATTTGTTAAAGCAAAAGAGAATAAAAGAATCGGATTTAGTGTTATAACAAATAATGAGACAAAAGTCGGATTTTATGAAGGGAAAGTAAAAATAGATGTTTATCCTGCGTGGGTAGATATTGAAAAATTAAAATAGTTTAATTATGCGTAAAGCTAATTTGGCTTAAATGTTCATGGAAATGTGTAGCTATTAAACAGAAATTAACATAAAAAATATTAAAATTATAGACAATAAGCGCTTTATAGTAAGTTGATTAAAATAAATTTATTATTAGTTTTTATATTTTTATTTATAATCGGATAGCAAATAATTTATAAAAAGGACATTCTTTAAATTGTAATGAAAAAGAGTGTTTTGTTTGCGATTATATTCGTAATGGGATTTGTGTTTTTTATGGCGTTATTTAGTAGTAATATAAAACAAGTTATACCATTAACTGGAAAAACAACATCGACTGCTGTTGTAGGGTTTTTTGTTTCCGGAGAGATACAAGAAAGAAATGTTAGCAAGGGATGGAATTTTGTTTCTTTTTATGTTGAGGCAGGGAATTATAGTGTTGAAAATGTCTTAAACTCTATAGAAGGATATTATGATTACGTGTTAGAGTGGGATTCAAATAATCAAAAATTTAAAACTTGGAGTAAATTTGGAACAAGAGAGTTTAATGAGTTAAATAAAAACAAGAGTTATTTTATTTTTTTAAATAGCGCGGGAAAGAAAATAATTTTAGATGGTGAAAAGTTTGGAAACCTTACATTGATATTACGAGATGGTTGGGAAGCTCCAGATTATATTTATGAGTACGAGTCTGAAAACATAACAGAAAACACGTTTAAGAATGTAACTTTTGAATATATTCAAAAATGGAATGAGACAAAACAAGAGTTTATGGTATATAGTAAGCTAAGGAATGAGCAACCATTTAACAAAATTTATCCTGGTGAAGGATATCTTATATTAACAAAGGGAGGCTATCTTGTATATGTCAGGACACAAGGATAAACAAAATAAAATGCCGAACCAATTAAGTTTAAATAGAAAATTAAATTAGAAAAAAGATGAAAAGAGGATTGTTTGGCTTTATTTTGGCATTGATTCTTGCACTAACTATTAGTAAGGTAAGTGCGGTTTATATTGGATTGACTGATGGTTATGTATATAATAACCTTGGAAGTCCTGTTGGCGGGGCATTCGTTGAAGTTAGTGTTTCTGGTTGTTCTGGGGGATATGCAAATGGATGTAAGAGCAATGCGACAACAGGATCAAATGGATATTACATAGCAAGCAATTTAAATTTGCCAAAAAATGGGGGAGTGAGCGTTATTGCAAGAAAAGATAGCGGGAGCGGAAGTGCAACAGGAAATGCAAACGAGTATCAAGTTGCGCGCGTAAATCTTACGATATGTTATCCACCGTCAGTGCCTCTCGTAAGTGATGTTCCGAACGGAGATAATAATACAATTATGTTTAGTTGGACTTCGGGAACAGACCCGTTAGGATTAACGAAGCATGATGATTTTATTTTAGATTCTGTTGTAACAAGCCCTGCAACACCGCCTTTAATGAGAAGTAATCTTTCTTTTACTTCTCATACATGGGGGGCAAGAACATGCAACCCTTATTGTTGTAGTAATTGGGCAACTGACTCATTTACATTAAATTGTCCGGCACCAACACAACCAACATTAACAGACGTGCCAAATTCTCATAATACAACAGTAACATTTGCGTGGGTTTCTGGAATTGATCCATACAATAGGCCGACATATGATGAGTTTGATTTAAATGGAAATATAACTAGCCCGGCTGTTTCCCCGATAACAAGAATTAATTTGGGTTTTATATCATATATATGGAAAGTTAGAACTTGCAATAATTATTGTTGCAGTAATTGGGTAAGCGATAGCTTTACGCTGGGAAATGGTGCGCCAAGCAAACCGACAAACACTAATTTTAGTGTTAATAACATAACTGGAAAAACGAATTTAACATGGAATTCTGGAGTTGATCCTGATGGAGATGCAACTTATGACGAGATTAGGTTGGAAAATGGAACAATAATAAGCCCTGCAACATCACCTTATGAAATAAATTCTAAGATATTAATTGAGTGGGAAGTTAGGACATGCGATAGTTTTGGGGCGTGTAGTGATTGGGTTGAAGTAGATAGCGTAACATGCGCAGAAATTACAGGGGTTTGTGAAAGTTGCCCTGTTTGCGAGGTTTGCGAACCTTGTGAGGAAAAAGGTGGAAGTACTGGGGGTGGTAAAAAAACAACAACGAGCGAACAAAAAACAAGCATAGTTTGTAATGGGGTTGAGATAAAAAACGATTTATTATTAAAAGTGGAGATGAGATTGAATGGAAAAAACAACAAAATAAGTTTGTTTGGTTCTAAATGGGCTTGGGAAGATTTGCAATATTGTCCGTGGTGTTATGATGGGATAAAGAATTATGATGAAGAGGGAGTTGATTGTGGGGGGAGCTGTAGAGAGTGTAGTTTAATAGAACAACCATTTAAAAGAAAAGGAATTCCATTAGCAACAGTAATAGTGATAATAACATTAATTATTGTAATAGTATATATTAGTTATCAATTTAATTTATGGACAAAAACCAAAATATTAATAAAAAAAATTTTATTAAGAATTTTAAGCTCTCTTAATTAGATAGATTTTTGGCATTTGCAAAAACGATAAAAAGCGCTTTGTAAAAGAGTATAAAGATTTAAAAACCAAAAAAAATAAGCACTAAATATGGGATTAATGAATGCAAGAAAATTAATGAAAAGAAATAAAAAATTTAGATGGAGCCAGAAAACTTATAAAAAAAGAACATTGAATTTGAAAGTTAAGGCAGATCCGCTTGAAGGTGCTGCACAAGCAAGAGGAATTGTTGTTGGCAAATTCCAAAAAGAAGCAAGACAGCCAAATTCTGCTATGAGAAAGTGTTGTAAAGTGCAATTGATTAAAAACGGTATATCTGTTGGAGCATTTATTCCTGGAAATTTGGCGCAAAAATTCATTGATGAACATGATGAAGTAATAATTGAGAGAATAGGGGGAAGAATGGGGCGTTCTATTGGAGATATTCCTGGAATTAGTTTTAAGGTAATTAAGGTTAATGATCAACCGCTTCATCTTTTGTGGAAAGGAAAGATAGAAAAAGGAAGGAGATAAAAATGGTAGAGAAAACAGAACAAAAAAACAAAATAAATTTTAAGTTATTTGATTTGTATGACACATCAAACATAGAAATAAAAGATCCTGCACTAAAACCATACATTAATTTAAGTGCGAAGCTATTATTAAAATCGCATGGTAGAAATCATGACAGGTTTGGTAGTTCAAAAACAAATGTTATTGAAAAATTAGCAAGACATTTAGATGTGCCTGGACATGTTGGGAAAAAACACAAGTTAATTACATCGTGGGGAAGCGGAAAATACAATAAGAATATGAAAATAGTTTTAGAAGCATTAAAATTAATTCAGGAAAAAACAAAGAAAAATCCTATTCAAGTATTAGTCAGTGCGATAGAAAATGGTTCTCCGAGAGACGAGGTTACTGTTATTGAACATGCAGGAGCAAGATATCCACAAGCCGTTGATACAAGTCCGTATAGAAGAGTTGCTCTTGCACTAAGATGGTTTGTGCAAGGAGCATATAACAAATCATTTGGAAAAGGTAAAAAAATAAGTCAAACATTAGCAAATGAGATAATAATGGCAAGTGAAGGAAACATGGAAAGTTTTGCTGTTTCAAAGAAAACAGAATTAGAAAAACAAGCTGACGGAGCAAGGTAATATGGTAGAGAAAGAAACGAGTTTAGAAAAAATAAAAAGATTAATTGCGAATCAAAAAAACATTAGAAATGTAGCAACTTCTGCGCACATTCATCATGGTAAAACCGCATTTACGGACAATCTTCTTGCTGCGGCAGGTTTAATGGCTGCAAAAATTGCCGGAAGTTTGGAAGAGGGAATGGCTACATGGCAACACGCTGACGAACAAGAAAGGTTAATGACTGTTGATGCTGCTAATGTATCAATGGCCCACAATTATCAAGGAGAGGAATATTTAATTAACTTAATTGACACGCCAGGACACATTGATTTTTCTGGAAACGTAACGAGAGCAATGAGAGCTATTGATGGAACATTTGTATTAGTTTGTGCTGTTGAGGGGTGCATGCCTCAAACAGAGACAGTATTAAAGCAAGCATTAAGAGAGAGGGTAAAACCAGTTTTATTTATTAACAAAGTTGATAGATTAATTAAAGAATTAAAATTAACGCCGGAAGGAATGCAGAAAAGATTCAAAGAAATAATTGACGAGTTTAACAGTTTAATAATGAAAATTGCAGAGCCAGAATATAAAGAAAAATGGCAGGTTAATGTAAATGACGGGAGCGTTGCTTTTGGTAGCGCGAGAGAAAATTGGGCTTTATCTGTTCCTTTTATGAAAAAAAAGGGGGTGAGTTTTAAGGACATAATAAAACTTTATGAAGAGATGGATGAACAACAAAGAAAAAAATGGATATGGGAAAATGCGCCGTTATATGAGGTTGTGTTAGACATGGCTGTGAAACACCTTCCAAATCCTGTGGAGGCACAGAAATATAGAATTCCAAGAATATGGAGAGGGGATTCTGAAAGCAAGTTTGGACAAGACTTAATTAGTTGTAATAAAAATGGAGAGGTTGCATTTGTAATAACAAGAATTGTTATTGATCCTCGTTCTGGAAAAGAGATTGCTGCTGGAAGATTATATTCTGGAACAATAGAAAATGGAATGGAAGTTTATGCAAACAACGCAGGAAAAAAATTTAGGATACAACAAGTTTTAGTTTATAATGGAATAAAACCAGAACAAGTTGATAAAGTTTTAGCTGGAAACGTTCTTGCTATCTCTGGATTGAATGTTGAGGTTGGCGAAACAATAACAATAAGCCCGCAAACTCCATTTGAGGAAATAAAACATATTTTTCAACCAGTTATTACAAAATCAATTGAAGTTGTAAGGAGTGCGGATTTGCCAAAATTAATTGAAGTATTAAGAAAAGTTGCGAAAGAGGATCCAAGTATAAAAGTTGAGATTAACGAAGAAACGGGGGAGAATTTAATTTCTGGAATGGGAGAGTTACATTTGGAAATTATTGAGGGAAGAATAAAAACAGAAAAAGGATTAGACGTAAAAATGGGACATCCAATTGTCGTTTATAGAGAGAGTGTTACAAAGAGTTCCCCAGTAATTGAAATGAGAACGCCAAACGGACATAATATAGTTTATATGAGCATAGAACCATTAGAAGATGAGGTTTATAATGCAATTGAGAGAGGAGAGATTCCTGAAGGGAAATTAAGAAAAAAAGCCGAGGAAGTTTGGAAAAAATTATCAGAATATGGAGTTTCAAATGATGAGGCAAGACAATATAAAGAAATTTATAAAGGAAATGTGTTTGAAGATAGAACAAGAGGAATTGTTTTGTTAGGGGAAGTTATTGAGTCTGTTTTGGATGGATGGCGCCTTGTTGTTGATGCTGGGCCTTTGGCAAGAGAACCATTAATGAAAACAAAAGTTATTTTACACGATATGAAAATTCATGTAGATAATGTTCATAGAGGACCTGCGCAAATATATCCTGCTGTTAGAAACGCTATGTTTGAAGGAATGGCAAGAGCAGGAGCTTGTTTGTTGGAACCAATACAGAAACATATGTTGGAAGCGCCTGTTGAATTTATGGGAACATTAACGAACTTGGTTGGAAGCAAGAGGGGTGTTTTATTAGACGTAAAACAAGAGGGAGCTGATACAATAATTGAGGCAGAAATTCCTGTTGCTGAGATGATTGGGTGGAGCAATGATTTAAGAAGTGCGACAGAGGGGAGAGGAATTTCGAGTTTAATGGATCAGAGATTCCAAAAATTGCCAAATGAATTGCAAATGGAAGTTATAAGAAAAATAAGACAGAGAAAAGGATTAACTGAAAACCAATAATTTTTAACTAAATTTTAGTAAATTATTAAATAAAGTTATTTAATGTTAAATAAAAAAAGAGCTTAAAGAGAATTTATAACTTAATAGTTACAAGAAATATTTATTAATGTTAAATAACTCTAAATAATAAAATCTATGTAAAAAGGAAGAATGGCACTAAAAACATTTAACATTGATGAACAAATATACAAAGAATTTTCTGAATATTGCAAGAAAAACGGGATAAGTATGAGCAAACAAGTTGAGAATTTCTTTAAAGAAGAGTTGATGAAAATAAAATTAAGCATTAAAATGGATGCAAGAGATATTGATATGAAAGAAAAAAAAGAGAATTTACAAAAAATTTCTCAAGAGGAGCATCCATTAAGTAAATATTGTTAGATTCAAAAATTTGATTGGTTTTCTTCCATATATAAAATTAGCGTTTAGATATTTAGTGACAACAGCACAACCAAATTAAAAAAGCAAGATTAATAGTTGAGAGGAAGGAAAATAAAATCTCTAGAACCACAATGACAATATTTAAAATTAAGACAATCATTCCTTTTTCTTTATCTAAAATATTGATTGAAGTAGAAACGATTAAAAAAGAAATTCTCTAATTATCTTTATAGAGAGTTATATTCTATTTTCTTTTTTTCCAAGTTCTTCTTTACTTCTTCGTCCCCTATCAAGTACTCTCTTCAAGAATCTGATTCACTTCTACTAAACTTATCCTTAAAAAAATATCAACAGAATAATCCCCTCGATTATCAAAAATAGAAATCTTTAAATACTCATAAATTTACAAAAGTTAATCAAAAGAAAATGGCAAAACAAAAACCAATAATAAATATTGTGTTTGTAGGGCATGTTGACCATGGAAAATCAACAACAATAGGAAGATTAATGTTTGATTCTGGAAAAGTTCCACCGGAGGAACTTGAAAAATTAAAAGCAGAAGCACAAAGACATGGAAAAGCAGGTTTTGAGTTTGCATTTATTATGGACAAGTTTAAAGAAGAAAGAGAGAGGGGATTAACAATTGATTTGTCTTATCAAAAATTAATAACTAATAAATACGAGGCAACTATTATTGACGCACCAGGACACAAAGACTTTGTAAAAAACATGATTACAGGAGCAAGCCAAGCAGATGCAGCATTTTTAACAGTTGCTGCAAAAGAAGGGGTTCAGCCACAAACAAAAGAACACATTTGGCTTTTAAGAACAATGGGTGTTGGACAGATTGCAGTAAATATAAACAAAATGGATGCTGTTGGGTATAAAGAAGAAGCATATAAGAAAACAAAAGATGATGTTTCTGCATTGTTAAAACAAGCAGGATATAAACCAGATCAGATTAATTTCCTTGCAATTTCTGGACAGATGGGAGATAATGTTGTTAAAAAAAGTGCAAATATGCCATGGTATAAAGGGCCTACTGTTTTGGAACAAATTGATTTGTTCAAAGAACCAGAAAAACCAACTGATTTACCTTTAAGAATGCCAATACAAGATGTTTATGAAATTACTGGAATAGGAACTGTTCCTGTTGGAAAAATAGAAACAGGGATAATGAAAGTTGGGCAAAAAGTAATTGTCTTGCCTGGAAGAACTGGAAAAGGAGTTTCTGGAGAGGTAAAGAGCATTGAGATGCATCACGAACAATTGCCACAGGCAGAAGCAGGCGATAATGTTGGAGTAAACATAAAAGGAATAGGAAAGAAAGACATTGCAAGAGGAGACGTTATTTGCGATGCAGCTAAACCTGCAACAATTGCAGAAGAATTTGTTGCTCAAATAGCAGTTATCTCTCATCCGACAGTGATTGCAAAGGGATATACTCCAGTGTTCCACGTTCATACAGGACAGACACCTTGTCAGTTTGTTGAGCTAATAGAAAAAACAGATCCTTCTGGACAGACAACAAAGAATCCAGATTTTCTTAAAAATGGAGATGTTGCCAAAGTTAGAATTAAACCAATAGGAAACATGGTTATTGAGACACAGGCAACAAATCCGCACATGGCAAGATTTGCGATAAGAGATGCTGGAGCAACTGTTGCTGCTGGCGTTTGCATAGAGATAAAGGCAAAGCAAATTTAAGAACATAAATAGATTATAATAATCCTTATATATTTTCAAAAATAGACTAAATTATGGGAATGGCAATAACAAGAGATAATACTCCTTCTATAAAGAGGTTTGAAATAGAAGAGAAATTAAAAAATATGGGTGATTATGCAAAGATGGGTTATTTATCACAATGTTTAAAGAAAAATCTTGATTTTGATACGAGGAGATTTGTTTTGTTGAAATTGAGCGAGATATACGAAGCAAGAAAAATGCACATGGAGGCCGGCAAGATGATGAGGGCTGCTGCAGAAATAACAACTACTTATGAAGGAAAAATGAATGATTTTATGAAATCGGCTGAGTTGTTTATCAAAGCAGGAAATTTTGAGGAAAGTGACTCTTCATATAACAAAGCACTTGCATATGCGGCAGGAATGCAAAAAGATAGGTTAAAGAATAGAAGAAAAGAAGCATATAAACTTCAAGGTAAAGAATTTCTTCAAAAAGACAAAAGAAAGCACGCAATGGATGCTTATGAAAAATTATTAACAATGGAATTAACAGCTGAAGAAAAAAAAGAGGTGCAAGAAACGCTTTTAATGCTTTATGAAAAATTAGGAAAAATAAAAGAATTTTATGCATTAAAAGCTAGCATGAATTAATTTTTGTTAGAAATTGTTTTTATTAATTAATAAAAACATGCATAAGATTATAAAAAAAGAAAGCCCTTGCGGGCGAAAATAGAAATTTATTCTGTAGTTGATTCAAGTCCTTCGAAAAGTTCGTCCCCATCTATTTCTTCTATGTTCTCTTCAAAATTTTCAATTTTAACCTCTTTTTTTACCATTGTAGTGGAAATGTACAGGATGCTTTTGAAGAAGATTTTTTATTTATAAATTTTTTTATATTAATTGTTACTATCGTAAAAAGAGAAAAATTTATATATTATCAAATAGAGATAAAATTGGAAGAAGTAGAAAATCATAAAGATTAACTACATTCATATTCACGCCCGTGTTGGGTATTGTTAAGATTAGGATTAATTACTTCTTCTAAAAACAGAAGCAAAAATATAAGAGAACGAAAAAGAATTGGCTAAAAAGCCGGAAGAATGGAAAATGGCAAAAATAAGTCCAGTATCGATTAAATATATGATATACGCAAATTTCAAGGCAGAGGGCCCTTTAGAAAAGCCCGATGTAATTGGAGCTATTTTTGGGCAGACAGAGGGTTTGCTTGGAAGCGAGCTTGAGATGAGAGAGTTGCAAAAAGAAGGAAAAATAGGAAGAATAGAGGTTGAATTGGAAACAATTGATGGTAAAAGTATTGGAAAAATTAAAATCCCAAGCGCACTCGACAGAAATGAGACAACATTAATTGCTGCTGCAATAGAGACAATTGACAGAATAGGCCCTACCGAGGCAAAAATAGAGATTGAAAAGATAGAAGATGTTAGGGGAACAAAGAGAGAATTTATTTTAAGCAGGGCCAAAAAGTTGCTTGAGGAATTAGAAAGCAAAGAAGAATTTGAGGAAATGGCTAAGTCGTTAAAAGAAGAGGCAAGAGCTTCAAAAATACAAGAATACGGGGAAGAAAAACTTCCTGCAGGAGAGATAAGCGGAAATGAGATAATCGTTGTAGAGGGAAGAGCAGACGTTGTTAATTTGCTTAAAAATAGAGTCAATAATGTAATTGGAATGAATGGGACTAAATTACCGAAGACAATAAAAGAATTGGGCAGAGAGAAAGTAATTACGCTTTTTATTGATGGAGATAGGGGTGGAAAGTTAATTGCGAAAAATGTAATAGAAAATGCAAACATTGCTTTTGTGGCGATTGCGCCTGATGGGAAAGAAGTTGAAGAATTGACTGGAAAAGAAATATTAATGGCTTTAAGAAAAAAAATGAGTGTTGAGGAATACATGAAAAAGGCTAAACAAAATGGCGACGAGGATAATCATATTGAAAAAAGTGAAAACCAAGAAGAAAACGAGGAAAAGCAAGAAGAAGCTCAATTTAAGGGAAACATAAAAGAAGCATTAAGAAAAGAATATGAAAAGATAAAAGGAACTGGTTCGGCTTTGTTGTTAGATTCAAATTTAGGATTAATAAAAAAAACGAGTGCAAAAGAGGTTGCAAAAAATATAAGTTATTCAAAGAAAAAAATATTTGCAGTAATTATTGATGGCACTGCTCTAAGCGGGATAATGAAGGCCTGTGACGAAAATGGGGTATCGTATCTTGCTGCAACAAACTTTGCGGACATTGAAGACGCAAAAGTTAATCTTGTAAGCTTGTAATAATTAAGCTTAAATAACGTCGTTCCTTATTAAAAAAGATAAAAGATGGTGTTAAAGATACATCCTGTTAGGAGAATTTTTTATATTTGCCTTATTTCAATATTTTTAATTATTTTGAGTGTTGCAATTTATACTAGTTTTATATACACTCCAAAATGTGAGATTATGGAATGCTTTAAGGAATATATGGAAAAATGTTCAAAAGCAACTTACATAAATGAAGAGCAAGAAGCATCTTGGAGATATGAGATTCTTGGGAGTGAAGGAAAAACGTGTAAAATAAGAGTAAAGATATTATTGGCAAAAGAAGGAGAGCTTGGGATAGATAAATTGGTTGGAAAAGAAATGATTTGCTATTATCCATTGGGGGTTTATACTTATCCTGAAAGAGATTTATCAAAATGTCATGGTTTATTAAAAGAGGAGATACAAGATATTATAATAAATAAACTTCATAAATATTTAATTGAAAATCTCGGTAAGGTGGCGGAAGGACTTAATAAGTTATAATAAAAATTAAAAGAGTTAATTTAAGAGATGATAAAAATAAGATTTGGACCTGCTGGACTGGGGCCTGTGAAAGAGGCTATTAAAAATTTAGAGAACTATCATAAATTGGGATTGAGAGCGTGCGAAATTGCATTTACCTATCAAGTTTATATAGGAGAAAAAGATGCTGAAATAATTGGGAAAAAAGCGAAAGAGCTTGATATTGAATTAAGCATACATGCTCCATATTATGTTAATTTGAATTCTATTGAAAAACAAAAAAGAGAGGCTACAAAAAATCGAATAATAGATTGTTGCAGAATAGGAAATGCATTGAAAGCAGGACTTGTTGTTTTTCATCCAGGATATTATGGAAAAAAAAGCAAGGAAGAGAGTTATGAGATAATAAAAAAAGGAATAATTGAGATAAAAGATGAGATTAGAAAAAACAAATGGGATATTAATATCGCACCAGAAACGATGGGAAAAATAAATGTCTTTGGTTCAATTGACGAAATAAGTAGACTTGTAAAAGAAACTGATTGTTCGTTTTGCATTGATTTTGCACACGTACTTGCAAGAGAAAAAAAAGTAGATTTTGAAAAAATAAATAAATTATTTCCGCAGAAAAAATGGCATGTTCATTTTTCAGGCATAATTTATAATGAAAAAGGAGAGAGAAACCATCGCAAAACAAAAATTGAAGAATGGAAAGAACTGCTAAAAAACCTCCCGAAAGAAAAAGATATAACAATAATCAATGAATCCCCTAATATGGTTGAGGATTCTGTTGAGGGATTAAAGATTTATGAGAGGTTGTGAGATTTCTCTTTTTTAATTCGCGTTTTCTGTATTTCTCGATTGCCATAAGCTTAGATTTAGCTTTTTCCGGATTAACCCTACATATATTAAGTATGCCAAGAATTCTTTGAAGAATGTCATCATAGCTGTCTTTTTTATGAAATCTTAAATTATCCAATCTTGCTTTTGTTTGTTTATGGAGTTTTATTGTGGTTATATCCATAGGAGTATACTTAAGGTATACTTATATAAACTTTATGGTAACTACATATTAGATACTATTTTATAGTTACTAAAAACCATAAAGCTTATAAATAGCAAAAAGAGAATAGTATTAACTAAATTTTTTAAAAAAACCAAAAAACATGGAAACAAAGAAACTGTTGGTTTCTTTTGTTACAATACTGGCACTAGCAGTAATGTTGGTTCAAAGCGTAAGCGCTTTTAGCCACATTACGAGCGTTGAAGTCAATGGTGTGGAGGCACTTAGTGGTGCTGAAATAGCAGACTTTGCAGGACAGACATTGCCTGTGAGGATTGTTTTCCAAGCCTATGACGACGCAAGTGATGTCAGGATAAAAGCATGGATTTCTGGCGAGAAAGAATACGCTGTCTCAACAGACAGATTTGATGTCATTGCTGGCAGAACATACAGCAGACTCATCTCTGTAGAGCTTCCTAAGAAAATTGATCCGAGCGAGGATTTGAAGCTAATTGTTCTTGTTGAGAGCAAGAACAATGGCGTATCTGATGTAGCTGAAATAGAATTGACTGTGCAGAGAGAATCTTATGACATTGAGATTCTTGACGTCGCAATGTCTAATGAAGTTAAAGCTGGCAGCAATCTCGTAATTGATGTAGTTTTGAAAAACACTGGAAGAAAGATGGCTGAAGACAGCTTTGTCAAGGCAAGAATACCTGCATTGGGTATTGAGACAAAAGCTTATTTTGGCGATCTTTCGGCAGTAGATCAAGCAAATCCTGACAAAGAAGACGCTGTCCAAAGAAGACTTTTCTTAAGTGTGCCTTCAAATGCGCCTGCTGGAATTTACGTAGTTGAGTTGGAAGCATACAACAGCGACTCATCTGCATTAGTTACAAAGAAAGTAGCTATAACTGGCGGGGCAGTTGAATCAAGCCAAGTTGTCAGTTCAACAAGTAGCAGAACATTTGCCGTCGGGGAAAGAGCAGGATATACATTGACATTGGTAAACACTGGAAATCAGATAAGGGTTTATGAGCTGGTTCCTGAGACACCAAGCGATTTGAAATTGAACCTTGCTGATTCAGTGGTTGCTGTACCTGCTGGTGAAAGCAAGACAGTTAGTTTTGAGGCAGTTGCTACAAAGCAAGGAAGATATGCTTTTGCAGTAAATGTCTACACTGACAATGAGCTTGTAAAGAGATACAACTTTGTTGCTATAGCAGAGGGAAGCGGAAGTGCTACCAAATACACAAACACAACTGTTTTGATAACAGTAGTGCTTGCAATAATTTTTGTAGTGCTTCTCGTCGTGTTGATAGTATTGTTAACAAGAAAACCTGAAAAGAGCGAAGAGTTCGGAGAGAGCTACTATTAAAAATAATTTTTTTTGTTTTATTTTTTTATAATTTTTCTCTCCGCTCTTTTTTTTAAAAAGAGATTTTATTAGAAACAGTTAAATTATGCACGCAATTATTGATTTTTATGATTTTAAGGAGAGAGTGCAGAAAGAGAAAAACGAGAAAATGGAAGAGTTATGAGAGAACTTTTGAATATTGTTAGGAGATGCAAGTTAGATAAATTTGAAATTGATATGAGTGATAGAACAATGCAATTTTCGGAAGAACAAGATTTTAGAAAGATTTATTCGTTATTTACTAAAAAAACAATCAAAAAAGTGAAAACGAGATTAATTATAAAAGTTGGAGAATTTTTAGTTTGAGTAAGAAAGACAAATAATTATTATATATCTTAGTTATTTTTAAATAAGCTCTTTTTCTTAAGAGAGTATGACTTACATAAAAAAGATAGTGATGCAAGGATTCAAGAGTTTTGCAAGAAGAACAGAAATTCCATTTGATAAAGGGATTAATGTCATTGTTGGTCCAAACGGGAGCGGTAAAAGCAACATTTCAGACGCGTTGTGTTTTGTGTTGGGAAGGTTATCTATAAAATCATTAAGAGCTGCAAAGGCAAAAAACTTAATATTTATGGGCTCAAAGTTCATAAAACCTGCTAAAGAGGCGTGCGTTGAGATAGTTTTTGACAATTCTGACAGAACATTTTCAATTGAGAGAGACGAGATATCTATTGAGAGAAAAGTAAGAAGAGACGGGCAAAGCATTTACAAAATTAATGGCGAGACAAAAACAAGAAATGAGATTATAGAATTATTGGCGCAAGCAGGAATAGATCCTTACGGGTTTAACATCATTTTACAGGGAGAGATCCAATCAATTGTTATGGCACATCCCGAAGAGAGAAGAAAAATTATTGAGGACGTTGCAGGGATATCAATATATGAGACAAGAAAAGAAAAATCGTTGAAGGAATTGGAAAAGACAGATGAAAAATTAAAAGAAATTAATGCGGTATTAAGAGAGAGAACCGCTTATTTAAGAAATCTTGAAAGAGAGAGAGCCCAAGCATTAAAATATAAGGAATTGGAGAGTTTATTGAAAAAAATAAAAGCGTCTATAATAAAGAAGAAAATTGACGAAAAAGAGAGAGAATTAAATTCAATATTAAAATCAATAGAGGAAAAGACTCACGAAAAAGAAAAGATAAGAGAAAAAGCCGAAAAAATAAAAAAGGAAATAGAAGCATTGGGAGAGAAGATAAATCAAATTAATAGGCACATCCAAGAAACGAGCGGCATAGAACAAGAAACTTTGCATAATCAAATAGGTAATTTAAAAGCCGAAATTGAGGGACATAAAGTTAGAAAAGAAAATTACGAAAACAGAAAAGAAGAGATTGAGAGAAGAATTGCGAAAATAAACGAACAGATACCAGAAATAAAAAGAGAGATAGAGGAATTAAGAGAAAAGTCGCCGCAGGTTGCAAAAAAAGCAAATGAATTGAAAAAAAAGAAAGAAGAGCTTGCTTTAATAGAAGAAGAAAGGAAAAAAGTATTAACAATAAAAAGTGAATTAAATTCAATAAAAGAAAGAATAAATGACAAGGAAAAACAAGTTGCGAAAACAAGTGCTGAAAGTGATTTAATATTAAAACAAATTGAAGAGTTATCAAAAAACCTTAGTTATAAAAATGAGGAAGAATGCTTAAAGACAATAAATTCGTTAAAAAATTTATTAAAAGAAAAGAAAAAAGAATTAGAAACCATTGAAAACGAGAGTTTAAAAAACGAAAAGCAAATTTCTGTGTTGGAATTTGACATAAACAGAATTGAAAAAATAAAGAATGATGTCAAAGAAATTGATGTTTGTCCTTTGTGTCAGAGCAAGATAACCGAGAATCATAGAGAACATGTTGTAAGCGAATCAAATAACAAAATAAAAATTTGTGAAGAAAGAATTTATGCATTGAAAGATGAGATTGGAAGGTTAAAAACAAGAAAAAATCAGCTTATAGAAGAAATAAAAAGCAATGAAGAAAAGACGTCAAATAGCGAGATTGAGTTAATAAAACAAAAAACAATAAGAGAAAAGAAAGAACATTTAAAAAGAATTGTTGACGAAGAAAAAGCCTTGAAAGAAGAGATAATTTCGCTTTTATTAAAAAGAAAAGAGTTAGAAAATAAGACAATCGATTTAAGTGAGATTGAGGCAAGATACCACGCTAAAATAATGGAGATAGAGGAGATTTCTTCAAGAACAGAAGAAGATATCGACAACACTTTATTGCATAAGGAAAGAGAAATAGAACAGATGCAGCACATCATAAAAATGAGCAACAAAGACATTGAAGAAATTGAAAATAATATAAATGAAATTTCAAAAAATCTTGATAGAAAAATTGCGTTATTGGAAGAGAAAGAAGAGCAGGAGAAAAAGCTTAATGAAAAATTCAAGAAGATGTTTGAGGAGATGGATATGATGCAAAAAGAATTGCAAGAACGAAGCGTAATATTTAGTGAGACGCAAAATAATATGAGGGCAATTGACGACCAAATTAATTTTTTGAGGATAGGAAAGGCAAAAATTGACGCTGAAAAAGAGGCGCTTGGAATGGAAATGAGCGAGTTTGTTGGAGTTGAATTAATAAAAGCAACTATTGAGACATTGCAAGAAAGATTGGCAAAAACGCAACAGGCATTAAGCGAAATAGGGACAATAAACATGAGAGCCTTGGAGATTTATGACGAAATGAAAAAAGAATACGATTCTATACAAGAAAAAGTAAACATATTGGAAAAAGAGAAAGCGGAGATAATGCAGGTTATTGCAGAAATTGACAGAAAAAAGAAAATTACATTTATGCGCACATTTAAGTCAATAAATGAGCTATTTACAAGGAATTTTTCAAAATTATCAACGAAAGGTGAGGCGTTTCTTGACATTGAAAATAAAGAAAACATATTTGATGGTGGAATAAACATACTCGTAAAAAAAGCAAAAGGTAAATATTTTGATGTAACTTCTCTTTCCGGAGGGGAGAAAGTTCTGGTTGCTTTATCGTTGCTTTTTGCAATACAAGAACATAAACCATATCATTTTTACATATTTGATGAGATTGATGCTGCGTTGGACAAGAGAAATTCGGAAAGGTTGGCTGCGTTGTTAAACCAATACATGCAATCTGGACAATATGTTGTCGTAACGCACAATGACGCAATAATCATGAATTCAAATTTACTTTATGGAGTTACTATGCATGATGATGTTTCAAAGATATTAAGCATAAAGTTAGAAGACAAAGAAGAGATTAAAAAATATAATGTGCAAAATGCTGTTCAAAAAGAAACGCGTGAGGACGAAAATGAAATCGGGTTTGACGATGAATGGAATTTAAATAATGTTGGGATTAATAATAACATTAACGTGGCTGAAGCAGAGAAAATAACAAATAAAATTGCAAGCAGCGTTGAAAACACCAATCTTGAAAAACGCGGCTGAAATGAGAGAGTAAAAAAGAAAAATTAGAAGTCAAGCAAACTTGATTGTTTTTTTTCTTGGAAAATTGATTTCCAAGTTTTCCATGTTTTTCTAAAAATGCCTGAATCTTTTAATTTTTCCCCGTTCTTTTTTAAGAATTCTTGAGTTATTGGATCTGATGGATAGCCGGAACCGATATCACCATATTTTTTGTATTGTTCTTTTAGTTTTGCAACTTCGTCCTCTCTCTCAACTTTTGCGATAATTGAGGCTGCTGATGTTGAAGGATACAAGAAATCAGCTTTATGTTCAACCGTGAATTCTAAATTTTCCGGGTGTTTAATAAAACCAATTAAAGTAGAACGCCAAGCTCTCGTATTTATAGACGGACAATCAACAAAGACATGGATTTTTGATTTATTATCATTTAAAGAATTGATTATTTCTGCCATTTTTAACGCTTCTAAAGTATTTAGATTAATCCCGGTGTTGATAGACCTGTCAATTTCTTCAGGATAGATTTTAATTGTTTTAATATTTAGGGCATTCTCTTTTATTATTTTTGAGAGTGATATTCTTGCATTGTGGGAGAGAAGTTTGGAATCTTTTACGCCTTTTTCTTTTAAGAAAATTTCTTTTTCTTTTTCTAACAAAACTCCTGCTAAAACCATCGGGCCGATTAAAGGCCCTCTGCCTGCATCGTCAATGCCTAAAACCAACATAAACAAAGAAATAATGAATTGTATAAAAAGCTATTGTAAAAATAGCAGCGGTTGGATTTGAACCAACGATCTCCGGGTTATGGGCCCGGTGAGGACTCCAAGCTCCTCTACGCTGCTATAGAAATAAAGATAAGACAGGGCTTTTAAAGATTTGCTAAAATCTCTATTAAAAATTTAAATGTTTTTAGATTATAATAGATTTCTAACGCGATTAAACCGGGTGTTTAATGAACTGAGAGATAATAAGGCTTTTGTTAAGCAAAAATTAGGAATTTTCTTGTTGGAGATTTGAGGTTAATAGAACAAAAATTATCGTTTATATAAAAATTAATTTTAAATTCTTTCTTTAAATAGTTAAAATTAAAAAGAGTGGGTTTTTTAAGTTGTAATGAAAAAAGAGAAGATAATTAACATACCAAACATTATAAGCATTTTAAGAATAATTCTAACTTTTGTTATTATTTATTTTATTTTAATGAACTTTAGCAGGATTTCCATAGCAATTATGTTTATTATTGCGATGATAACTGATGCTCTTGATGGGCAAATAGCAAGAAGGTTTAAGATGAAAAGCGAGATTGGAAGAAAATTAGATATGATTGCTGATAGGTTCTTGGTTATTGGAGTTATATTATTCATATTAATGGAACACAGCATAACCAAATCATTAACGAATTATGAATTTGTTCAGTTTTTATTAATAATGACAAGAGAAATCGTTGCTTTTCCTTTTGCAATAATAGCGCTGGCTTCTGGAAATGCTTTTCCAAAAGTAAGAATAATCGGAAAGGCAACAACTGTTTTGCAAGGCATTTCTTTTCCAATGATTTTATTGAGTAGTGATTATGTTATATTTTCAAAAATTTCAATTTTTTTCTCTATTTTGACTGCAATAAGTGGATTGATTTCGGGATTTAAATATATAAAAGATGTTAGTGAAAAAAATGACGGGCGCGGGAGAAGGTAAAAAATTTATTGGAAAAGCCGATGTGTATATCCATGAAAAAGGAAAGAGTAACGCGCGCATTACGGATATTGACATTGAATTAGAGAAATTAAACGGGATTATTAAACCAGGAGAAGCAAGCTATGTGCAAGGAAAGGAGGGAGGGGTTTTTATTGGGTTAAAAAAAGAGATGATTAATAGGGCGGAGAAAGAGCTGAAAAAGAGTTAAAATGATAAATTTCAAAAAACTAAAATTTTATACTTTTCTTTTATTGGCTTTTTTATCCTTAATTGTTGTTGTTTATCCTTTTTTTAGAGGATATGATGTTATATATTACAAAAACTTACTTGAATATTTTAACATACCTGAATTGATTTATTTAGGATGGATAGTATTAGCAACAGCAACAACAATGCCGATATCCGCACCAATGGTTGCTGGAATAATTTATTTTTCATTTGATAAAGCGCTCTTATTAACTTTTGTTGGAATAATAACTGGCGCTATTGGCGTTTTTTATATATCAAAATATTTAGGAAAAGATTTTGTGAAAGAGAATTATGGAATAAAAAGTAAAACAAAGATACATTTGTTTAATGAGTTAATGCATAAACATTCATTAGCTTATGTTGTCTTGATTACTTGTGTTTATGCTTTTCCTTCTAACCTTGCTTATATGATTGCAGGAGTAACTGAAACGAGTTTGTTAAAGTTAGTTATTATTGTATTAATTGGACATGTTGGGACTGCTTTTGCTGTTGGAGCGTTAGTTTTTGGTGGATTAAATTCAAACATAACTTACATTTTGATTGGAGTAGCTTATTTGGCTCTTATTAACATAATTCCAATTGGATTATATCACAAAGAAATGAAAAAACTTGTTTTATTGATTTATAACAAAAAAGCTTATGAAAGGTTTGTTAAGATGGAAAAGTTGGAGAAAAAAATTGAGAAAGAGGTAGAAAAAACAGAAAAGAAAATTAAGAAAGAAATATTCGAGGATTTAATAAAAAAGTGAATTGGATTGGGTTTTTTGACAAAGACGAATTGAAACTGCTTTGGCTTTTTGCCTTGTGAAATCGTATTTATTTTGATATTTGAAAACGATTAACTGACAAAATATTAAACTAGAAAAACGCCCGGACCAGGATTTGAACCTGGGAATCCATCGCTGGAAACAAGGTTAGCAACCTTGCGCCGTAACCACTGGGCCATCCGGGCTCAATTAAAATATGAGAGAATTGCTTAAAAGGTTTATTATTTTAATGATATTATGGTTTTATTGAAGATTTTGAATAAATTAAGAAGAAAAATTATGCTTTTGATTAACAAAGATTATGTTATAAAAAAAATTGTAAAGAGAAGAGGAAAGTGCTTGAAATGTGGAAAATGCTGTATTGGGTGCGAGTATCTTAATAAAAAAACAAGATTATGCAAGGTTTATAAAAATCGTCCAAATTGGTGTCATAAAGATTTTCCAATTGATGAGTTTGATAAAGTTGTTTTTGGAGTTAGAAACAATTGTGGATATTGGTTTGATGAACAAAAACATTTATAATCTTAACAATTTTAGATATAACATGAAAAAAAGAACATATATGCTGGCTTTGGCAAGCGTCTTTTTGGTTGTGTTTGCAATAGCAATTGTTGTAGCTGTTGCTGAGAAAGATGGCGCAAACAAACCTGAAAGCAAAGACAACAAGGAAATTGTTACAGCAGAAAAGAACATGACTTTTGGGCAGTGCGTATCGAGTATCGTAAAGATAAGAACTGCTTGTTATGAAAGTGTAAAAACAGCGCGCCAAATGTGTTTGGATAATGCTGCAAATACAACTACAAATAAAGACGCATCCGCACAATGTAACGCGGCCTATAAAAAGGACTTGAAAGAGTGCAAGAATAAGTTTAAGGCAGCAAAAGTAGAATGCATAAAAACAACAAAGCCTGGCTTTTTTGAAAAACTGCGATATGCTTTTGCATAAATAAATATTTGTTTTTTCTTTTTTAGATTAGTTATTAGCGGCTAAGAAAAGTTTTTAATGAAATTAACCTTTATTTTTAAATGAAAGAGGGAATATGAGAGTGAATAATTTAATAAAAAAAGTAAGGAAAAGAACAGGGGAATTAGAGGATTTTGATTCTTTAAAAATAACCAACGCAATAAGAAAAGCGATGAGAGTAGTTGAGGAAGATAATGAAAACGAGGCAAAAAAAATAACTAATGAAATTGTTAGCGAATTAAACAAAAAAATTAATGAGTTTGTTCAGGGAATTCCAAACATTGAACAGATACAAGATGTTGTTGAAGAAGTTTTGTCAAGAAGCAAATTCAAAAGAACAGCAAAAGCATATATGTTATATAGAAGAGGAAGGGCGCATGCACGCGAGTTAAGAGCTTTTTTTGGAATAAAAGATGACTTAAAATTTGACGTTAATGCAATAAGAGTTTTGCAAGAGAGGTATTTGTTAAAAGATAACAAAGGAAGAATAATAGAAACTCCGACAGAGATGTTTAATAGAGTAGCAAAGACAATTGCTTCTGTTGAGAGAGAAAACAAAGAAAAATGGGAAAAAACATTTTTTGAAATGATGAAAAATCTGGAATTTTTACCAAATTCTCCAACTTTAATGAACGCTGGAACATCTTTGGGGCAGTTGAGCGCTTGTTTTGTGTTGCCCATTGAAGATTCTTTGTCAAGTATTTTTGAAACTCTAAAAGAGATGGCGATAATTCAACAAAGTGGCGGGGGAACTGGATTTTCATTTTCTCATTTGAGGCCTAAAGGAGACATTGTAAGGAGCACGAAAGGAATTGCGTCTGGGCCTGTTTCGTTCATAGAAATTTATGATGCTGCAACAGAGGTAATAAAGCAAGGTGGAAAAAGAAGGGGGGCGAACATGGGAATTTTGCACATATCTCATCCAGATGTTGTTGATTTTATAACATCAAAACAAAAGGAAAAACACTTGTCTAATTTTAACATAAGTGTTAGTGTTGATGACAAATTTATGGAAGCAATAGAGAGAAATGAAGATTATGAATTAATTAACCCTCATAATGGGAGAGTTGTGAGAAAACTAAATGCAAAAAGACTTTTTGATTTGATATGCGAGAGTGCTTGGAAGACTGGAGATCCTGGCTTAGTGTTTATTGATGAGATAAATAGAAAAAATCAAATTCCAGGGGTTGGAAGAATTGAAGCGACTAATCCGTGTGGCGAGGTTCCACTATTAAATTATGAATCTTGTAATTTAGGGAGTATAAATTTAATGAAAATGCTTAAAAAAGAAGGAGAAAACTATTTAATAGATTGGAAAAAATTTAAAGATACAATAGAACTTGCAGTAAGATTTTTAGATAATGTTATTGATGCAAATAAATATCCGTTTAAAGAATTAGAAAAAATGGCATTAAATAATAGAAGAATTGGGCTTGGTGTTATGGGTTTTGCAGAAATGCTTATTCTTCTTGGGATAGAATATGATTCAGACGAGGCAATAAAAGTTGCAGAAAAATTAATGTTATTTATTAACAATGAGGCGCATAAAGCATCTATGGAATTGGGAAAAGAAAAAGGCAATTTTCCAAATTTCAAAAAATCAATTTGGGAAGGAAAAGTAAAAAATATGAGAAATTGCGCATGCACGACAATTGCGCCAACCGGAACTTTGTCAATAATTGCTGGATGTTCTTCTGGAATAGAACCTTTATTTGCGCTAGTTTTTATGAGAGAGGTTTTGGGCGGAAAACATCTTTTTGAGACAAATAAAATATTCCAAAACATTTTGATAAAAGAAGGATTGTATAGTAATAAATTAATGGAAAGAGTTGCAAGAGATGGAAATTTAAGCAAGATAAAATTACCTGAAAAAATAAAAAAATTGTTTAAAACCGCATTAGAAATAGATTATGAACAACACATAAAAATACAAGCTGCTTTTCAAAAACACACGGACAATGCTGTTAGCAAGACAATTAATCTAAAAAGCAACGCTTCTGTTGAGGATGTTAAAAATGCTTATATGATGGCTTACAAATTGAAATGTAAAGGCATAACTATATATAGATATGGAAGTAAGACAGAACAGGTTTTATATCTCGGGCAGGGGAAAAAATATTCAAAAGCAAGCGGAGAATATAATAGTGGAAGTTGCATTGGGAAAGTTTGCACATTATAATTGTTTAGATTTGCTTAATAAGACAACTCTTGAATCTTGTTTTTCGTTTATAATTTTATAAGAAGAGTTTTTTTCTATTTCTTTTGCAAAAGCGATAATTTCGTCATGAGAGGGCATTGAAGAATAAGGCATTTTTGTTCTTGCTCCTCCCACTGCCATATATGCCTTAACTTCTACAAATTTTGGATTTGATTTTTCAATTATTTTTGCATATTGTTCTGGAAATAACATATTTGATGATTTACTTAAAGTTAATCTTATGACTGTATTACAAGAAAATTTTTTTAATAGTGATAAAGATGCGTTTAATTTTTTCCATCCATCCTTAATAATTGGACAACACTCTTTTTGAAAAATTTCCTTATTGGGGGCTGGAAGAGTTAAATAAAAAAAGGTTGGCTCGTGATTTATCAATTTTTTAATCATGTCTGGATGAGCTCCATTGGTAACGAGAAATACTTTTTTGTTTTTTGATTTTATTAAATCAATAAACTCTGGAAGGCGTGGATAGATTGTTGGCTCACCGCTTAAAGAAATCGCAAAAAGATTTGGAGAATCTGCCTCAAAAAAGATTTCCTTTTTAACTTTTGGATTTCCTTTGAAACCTGCGATAGCTTTTTTGAATGCATTAATTGATTCTTTATAAATAAACTCTGGAGAATCCCATTTGAAGTTTTTTGGTGGTAAGGTGAAATTGAGAGAACGCCAACAATGTAAACAATTAAAATCGCAGAAAAACGCTGCAGGCGACATTTGAACGCAGCGATGTGATTGAATGCCATAAAACTTTTGCTTGAAACAAAAGTTTTCTCCCCTTAGTGCTTTTTTTGTCCATTCACAAATTTTTATTGCGGAGTGCTTTCCTACAAAGCGATAGCCTTGCAAATACATTCTTTTTGCTTTCCATTCTGGCAAAGCTACTTTTGACAAATCTATTTGACAGGAAAATTTTTTTGGAGGTTTCATTTTGATAATTATGCAAAAAACAATAAGTTAAAAAGGTTTATGTAAGAAGTTCTTGACATTATAAAATAAATAGGGTTTAAGATAGATTAATTTATATATCCAATTTTATTAAGTGGGATATGAAAATAAGAGATATAATGAAGAGACCTTATGTGATTGATAAAGATATTAGTTTAAAAGATGCTGCAAAGATAATGGAAAAAAAGAATATTGGTAGTTTAATTTTTGTAGCAAAAGAAAAGATAAAAGGAATAATAACTGAGAGAGACATATTAAAAAATTTTGGAAAAAAGACAAATGTTAGTTCTGTAATGACGAAATCTGTCGTTAGTATAGAGCCAGATGAGAGTATAGAAAATGCTGTTGAGATAATGAGGAGCAAGAAAATAAAAAGGTTGCCCGTTGTAAGTGAAGGAAGGCTTATAGGTATTGTGACATTAACAGACATTGCTGCACATTATGAAGCATTAGAAGGTAGTTTTTTCTTTGAATGAGACATTAAAAATTAGAGAAATTATTAGAATTTTAAACTTGATCTATGTCTATTTGTCTTAAATTTTTTATATGTTTCTTGAGCAAAATCATTAGGATTAATGTCTATTATACATAAATTAAAAAACATTTGAATAGGAAAATTAACAAAATATAAAAACTCGGGTTTATTTGGGGATAAATGGTGTTGTTTGAGATTTTTGTTTTAATTTCTGCAATTCCTATTGGATATTTAATTGCTTATTTTGCGAATGACGAACTTGTGGCTGGAAGAAAATGGTTTAAGGTATTAATTGTGGTTGCATTATTAATGGGGATATGGACATATTATGCTGGACTAACTTTCATAACTTTGACTTGCATTTTTATTATCATTGTTACAATCGTGTCTTTAATAAAGAGCAAAGACAGAAAATGGACAAGAAAAAGGGTTAGATAACAATTAAAGAATACAAATAATTGTAGAATCTTAAAAATTTTAGAATATTTAGATTAAAAAAGATAGGTTTAAAAATAGAATTTTAATTATTAAAATATGGCTATGGATGTAATGAATTCCAATGAGAGAATTATTTCTATTATAGCCATTATTATCTAAAAAAGCAAGTCGTTTTGGCTTGCTGGAGAATTTTCTATGACAACTAAGATACAAACAAATCTTGTTGGGGAGGAATTAGACAGAAGGAACTATCGCAAATTAACTGACGAAATGAAAAATGCGATAAGAGAAGAGATAATTAGATTATTGAAGAATGGAACATATTGTGGAATACGATGGTTGGAAAAAGAGTGTAATAAGGGAGGTTATGAATATCAAAGGACGACATTAACTTATCATATATCTGAATTTATTGAGCGGTGTGTTTTAGAAGGGAATAACAAAAAAGCAAAAGAGATTATAGAGTATTTTAGAGATTTTGGATATAGTGAATCATGGTTAAGAAAACTATAAAAAGCAAAAAACCAAAATTTGAATATGACAATTAACTTAGATAATTTAAAAAGCGAAGAAAAAGATGTATTAGATTTTTGGGAGAGCCATAAGATTTATGAAAAAAGTGTTAAAAAGAACGCAAAATCGGCTAAAAAATTTTATTTGATGGATGGGCCGCCATATGCTAATGGACAAATCCATATGGGCACTGCATTAAACAAAATATTAAAAGACATTGCGATGAGAATGAAAAGATTGCAGGGTTACAATGTGTTTGATAGGCCAGGGTATGATACTCATGGAGTTCCAATTGAATTTCAAATAGAGAAAGAGATTGGTTCAAAAAGCAAAAAGGACATTGAAAAATTTGGTGTGAAAAATTTTGTAGAGAAATGTAAAAAGTTTGCAACGCAATATATTGAAGTGATGAATAATGAATTTAAAAATTTGGGGGTTTGGATGGATTGGAATAATCCTTATATTACATTATCTGATGATTACATTGAAGCAATATGGCACGCTTTCAAAGAGGCTGAAAAAAAAGGATTGCTTTATTTAGGAAAATACCCGGTTCATGTATGCACGAGATGCGAGACGGCTGTTGCTTATAATGAAGTAGAGTACGGAAAGCAAAAAGACATTTCGATATTTGTAAAATTCCCCTTGAAAAATAAGAAAAAAACATTTTTAATAATATGGACAACAACACCTTGGACATTGCCTGGAAATACGGGAGTAATGGTTAATCCAAATATTGTTTATGAAGAAATTGAAATTTCTAATGGAGAGAGATGGATAATCGCAAAAGAGCTTGTTCCAAAGTTAATGTCTTTGTTTGGAATTGGATATAATGAAAAAAAAGAGTATCAGGGAAAAGAAATGGAAGGTTGGGAATATGAAAATCCTCTTGCGAAAAATTTGAATGTAAAAGTAAAAAATGGTTATAAAGTCGTTTTATCGGCAAGATATGTAAACATAGAGGAAGGAACAGGGCTTGTTCATAGCGCTCCTGGACACGGAAAAGAAGACTATGAAGTTGGAAAAGAATATAATTTAGACATTTTATCGCCGGTTTCTATTGATGGATTATTGACAGAAGAGGCTGGAAAATATGCCGGAAAGAAAGCAAGAGAAGTTGACAAGGAAATTATAGAAGATCTTGAAAAAGATGGGTTTTTAGTTCATAAAATGGAATATGAACATGATTATCCTTTATGTTGGAGAGACAAATCTCCTTTGTTAATGATTTCTCAACCACAATGGTTTTTGAAAATATCAGAAATTCAAAAGAAATTAATTGAAGAGAATGAAAAAACCGTGTGGGTTCCAGAGTGGATGAAGTCGCGAATGAGAGCGTGGCTTGAAGGGATTGGTGATTGGCCAATTTCAAGACAGAGATATTGGGGAACTCCTTTACCTATATGGTATGATGAAAAAACGGGTGAAAAAATTATTATTGGAAGTTTAAGCGAGTTAAAAAGATTAAGTAAAAGAAACAAAATAGGACTGCATAAACCAGAAATAGATGAGATAACAATAAAATCAAAAAAAACTGGAAAAACATTAAAGAGAGTGCCAGAAGTTCTGGATGTTTGGTTTGATTCTGGCGTTTCAAGTTGGGCTGCATTGGGTTTTCCAAAGGATAAGAAAAAGTTCAAAGAATTTTGGCCGGCTGATTTGAACATAGAAGGAAGGGATCAATTCAGAGGTTGGTGGAATTCGCAAATGATTCTTTCCGAGATTAGTTTTGGAGAAAAACCATTCAAAATAGTCGGAGTTCACGGATTTGTTTTAGGAATGGGTAAGAAAAAAATGTCAAAATCGCTTGGAAATGTTGTTACCCCATCAGAAGTTATAGAAAAATACGGGAGAGATTTTTTAAGATATTATTTTGCAAAAGCGTGGAAAGGAGAGGATTTTTCGTATGATGAAGACGAGATGAAAGAGATTAGACAAGTTTTTAGCGTATTTTTGAACATCAATTCTTTCGTTAGTCAATTAAATGGAAAAGAAAAACAAAAGATGGAGATTGAAGACAAATGGATTTTGTCAAAGTTTAATAGATTAATAAAAGAAATGAGAGAGAGTTACAATTCCTACAGGTTTTATGAAGCAATAGCAAAATTTGAGAATTTTGTTGTTAATGATTTGTCAAGAACTTACATACAAATGATAAGAGAGAGAAGCGAAGAAGCATATGATGTGCTTTTCCACATAAGAAATTCTTTAATAAAATTAATTTCTCCAGTGTGTCCGTTAATAACAGAGAGATTATGGCAAGAATTGAGAAAAAACAAAACAGTTAAAGAAGATTCAGTTCATTTAACTGAATTTCCGAAAGTTGAGGAAAAGAAAATCAATAATGAATTAGAAAAGGAATTTAGCGTGGCATTAGAGATTATTGAAAAAGGATTGGCGATTAGAGACAAAGAGAAAATTGGATTGAGATGGCCTCTTGCAAAAGCAGAAATATGTTCAAAAGAAAAAATTAGGGAGGAAATTGAAGAAATTATAAAGAGACAATTGAACGTAAAAGAGATTAAATTTGAAATGGGAAAAGAAATTTCAGTAGCTTTTGATACAAAAATGACTTGGGAATTGGAAGCCGAAGGATATTCAAGAGAATTTGCCAGAAAAGTTCAAGCAGAAAGAAAAAATGCCGGATTAAAAAAAGGAGAAATGATAAAATTATTTGTTTCTTGCGATGACGAATTGAAAGAAATGTTAGAAAAAAATCTTAAATTCTTGAAGGAAAGAACAAATTCTTCAGAAATTAATTTTATCGACGATAAAAAAGCAAAAAACAAAATAGATTTTTGCATTAAAAATAAAAAAATAACGATTTCTTTTTCGTAAAATTTGTTTAATTTGAAATTAATAAGATTTAAATACTACAAGAGAGTTAAGAAATTAAGGGGTGTAAAGAAAATAAAATCATATGATAATAAAAGAAGAATTTTTGAGCAGGTTAAGAAAAATTTTTGATTTAAATCTTTATGAGGCAAAGGTTTGGACTGCTCTTTTATCAAGAGGGGTTTCAACAGCAGGAGAGTTAAGTAACATTTCTGATGTGCCAAGAAGCAGAACTTATGACATTTTAGAATCACTTGAGAAAAAAGGATTTATAATCATGAAAATTGGGAAGCCGATAAAGTTTGTTGCATTAAAACCGGAAGAGGTTGTTGAGAGAGTTAAGAAGAATTTGATAATAATTGCACAAGAAAAGAGCAAGAGATTGGAACAATTAAAAGATGATGAGGTTCTTGATGAGCTTACCTCTCTTTATAATAATGGTGTGAAGTTTGTGGAACCTTCTGATTTGTCTGGAAGCATAAGGGGGAGACAAAATATGTACAATCATTTAGATATGATGATAAGGAATGCTGAAAAAAGTGTAACGATTATAACAACTGCTGATGGATTAAATAGAAAAATGGAAGCATTAATGCCAGCGTTTGAAAAAGCGAAAAAAAGAGGAGTTATGATTAGGATTGCTGCGCCAATTGTTCCCGAAAACATAAAAGTTGCCAAAGATTTATCAAGGGTTGCAGAAATAAGGGATACGTCAAACGCGAAATTGCACGGAAGATTTGCAATTATTGATTCTGAAAATCTAATGTTTATGCTATTAAATGACAAAGAAGTTCATCCAAATTATGATGTTGCTGTATGGTTATCAACAAGTTATTTTGCAAAGGCAATGGAAAAAATGTTTGAAACAGCTTGGAATGAATTTACTCCATTAAATAAATTGAAAATTAAGTAAATTTCTTTTATTAAATAAGAATGGTTTTGTTATATATCAATAAAAATTAAAAACTATTTGCATTTATTAATTAAGTTAAAAAAGAAGTTAAATCTTTTCCTGAGAGATGGCAGATAGCATAAAAAGTGGGACAGGAGATGGCGAGTGGGAAAAATCTGCCGCCTTACAAAACAAGTGAATAAGAAAAGAGCCTGGAAGGTGTTGTAGAGATAGAAGATGGAATAATGGAAATGCAAACTTTTGTGGGAAGTGTGGAATATGGATAGGTGAAATGATAAGTTGGGAAAAATACAAGAATCAGGAAGCTATCTTGAAGAGATATTGAAAAAAGAAGCGAGTGAATATTAACTATCATAAAAATTAAAAGCCCAGGTAATAAGATATAATCATGGTATTTATTGACGTGCATTGCCATTTAGATTTTTACAAGAGCGATAAAAGAATTTTTGAGAGAATTGAGAGGGCAAAAAAAGCAAATGTTGGGATTATCATAAACAACGGAGTTAATGGGAATGCCAATCAAAAAATACTTGAGATGGTTGAAAAATATCCAGAAATAAAAGCTGCCCTTGGATTTTATCCAGTTGATGCTCTAAAATTAACGGAAGACGAGCTTGATAGAGAATTAAGGTTGATAAGAGACAATTTACACAAAATCGTTGCTTTGGGGGAAGTTGGATTGGATTTAAAGGAGAATCCCAATTTAAAAACCCAAAAAAGAATTTTTCAGATATTTATAGATATGGCAAAACAAAATGATAAGCCATTAATTGTGCATTCGAGAAGAGCGGAAGCAGAAACAATAAGGTTGTTGGAAGAAAATGATATGAAAAAAGTGATTATGCATTGTTTTTTTGGGAATATGAATCTTGTAAAAAGAATAATAGATAATGGTTGGTGTTTTAGCATTCCTACAATCATTAAATTTAGTGAACATTTTCAAAATCTTGTTAAAATTGTTCCAATTTCCCAATTATTCTGTGAGACAGATTCACCTTATTTGCATCCCGACAAAAAGAGAGATAACGAGCCTGCTAATGTTGTTGAAGCATATAATATGATAGCAAAAATAAAAGGGATAAGCTTAGGAGAGTGCGAGAAGAAAATAGAAGAGAATTATAAGAGATTATTTGAAAGCAATAATCAGTAATTTTTAATAGTTAAAGCTTAAATAATTATGAGATTTGTAAAATATATGAAAAAAAGAAGGTGGATTATAGCATTAATAGTTCTTGTTATGTTTATTACAATAATAGTAGGATATAGAGTTGGGGTTAAGAATGGGTTTGATGAAAAGATAGCAGATAATAAGACAACCAATGAAAAAAGCTATTGTAAGATAGATAGTGATTGCGTGCCAGATTTGTGCTGTCATGCGAAGGGGTGTGTAAATAAGGAAAATGCTCCTAATTGTAGAGAAATTATGTGCACAATGGAGTGCAGGGAGGGAACATTAGATTGTGGATATGGGAAATGCGAGTGCATAAATAATAAGTGTGTGGCTGTTTTTAAAAATGAATAAAAAATTTGTTTTTGTAGCGATATTGGTTTTTGTTTTAATTGGTTCTATTGGGATTATTATGGCAAGAGAAAATGAAAATATTAAAATGAAGGTTGAGAAAGCAGTTGTTGATGAAATTAGCGAAAAAGGAAAGGCGAGAGTTATTGTCGTAATGAAAGATTATGTAAAGATAAATAAAAAAAATAAAGAGACAAGGGAGAGAGCGATTAATGAAATAGGAAACGAGAAAATAAAGCATAAATTTGATAGCTTGAATGCGTTTTCTGCTTTTTTGAATGAGGAGGATATTGAGAAGTTTGCTAATAATGAAAATGTGGAAAAGATTTATTTTGATAGGCCTGTTAAAGTGTTTTTGCAGGATTCTGTACCTTTGATTAATGCTTCTCTTGCGTGGAGATTGAGAGAAAAGGGATTAAACCTAACTGGAAAAGAACAAACAGTATGCATTATCGATACTGGTGTTAATTATAGCCATATTAATCTTGGGAGGTGTTTTGGAAATACATGTAAAATTATTAATGGTTATGACTTTGTGAATAATGACAACGATCCAAAAGATGATCATGGACATGGAACTCATGTAACGGGAATTGTTGCTGCCAATGGTTCTTTAAACGGGGTTGCGCCAGAAGCAAAAATTGTTGCGATAAAAGCGCTTGATTCTAGCGGAAACGGGTATATTTCAGATGTTATAAAAGGAATTGAGTGGTGCACTAATAATGCTTCTTTGTTTAACATTTCTGTAATAAGTATGAGCTGTCTCTTATACACATCTCCGAGC
>JAOAJC010000006.1 GCA_026414385.1 Candidatus Pacearchaeota archaeon
GTATAGATGAGGTTATATGGTAATTTTTTCTTATCTAATTCTATCAATAAACCAGCCATTTTTATTAATTCTGCTTTTGTTCCTATTAAAACATTAATTTTCATTTTAGCAATTTATAGATAGCGCTACCGATAGGATTTAAAACTTTCCAAAATATCTTAAGGGAAGAATTTAATATTTTTAATCTTAATATTGCAAAAAACATCTGAATACTTGCTTTTTTTAGATTTAATTTGCTGTTATCTGTTTCGGCCCAAATTGTTGGAAACTCTTTGATTTTAAAGCCTTCTTTCTTTATTTTATACAATAAATCAACATCAAAAGCCCATTGAGTTATTCCGATTTTGTTTATTATTTTTTCTATGACTTTTCTCTTAAAGATTTTAGCACCGCATTGCGTGTCTTTGTATGGCATAAAAAACAAAACCCTTATTAAGAAATTAAAAATCCGCGAAGCAATTATTCTTTGGAAAGAAGGTTTCGGTTTTACTATTGCTCCTGACAAATATCGGCTTGCGATTATACCATCATAATTTTTAATGTTGTTAAATAATCTAAAGAATTCTTGAGGTGATGTTGAGCAATCAGCATCAACAAAACCGATAAAAGAATTTTCCTTATCTTTAAGTGCTTCTTTAAATCCTTCTATAACAGCGAAGCCCTTGCCGCCTTGCTTAAAATTAAGGTATTTTAATTCTTTAGAAGATTTTTGATAAGATTTTACTATATCCTCTGTTTTGTCAGTCGTATTGTTGATTACAACAATAATTTCAAAATTTAGATTGTGAGATTTTTTCTTTTCTTTAAAAAAAGAACAATATTCTTTTAGTGTCCTGGCTATTCTTTTTTCTTCATTATATGCAGGAATTATAATTGATAATTTTTCTTTTGTTTTCATTTGTTAGATAAGATTATAGAGCCCCATAAAAATATTGCGCTTGACATAACCAAAGCAATAGAAAATTGGAAAAGATTTGAGGAGAAAACAAAAAGAAGAATGGCTTCTATAATTGGAAAAGAAATAAAAACAAAATAATTTTTTATTTTTCCAAGCGATAACCCGTATAAAATAAAAAGATTTGATATTGATAGCAAGGAAAATGCTATGGCAAGATAAAAAAGAATTGATGAAGCTTCTGAAAGAACTTTTCCTGAAAATATCCTAACTATAAAATCGGGAAAGAAATAATAAGCAAACAAAATTACTACGATGCATGCTATCAAAATTAATATAGAGTTAAACAATAAATTTTCTTGTTTTTTCTTTTTTCCAGAGTTTTCTGAGGAAATAGAAAACATCGCTTTACTTATCGGATTGGTTCCTATGAAAATTATCTTTGCAAGTATAGAAGCAACGGCATACGAGCCAGCTAGTTGTTCTGAAAAGACAATTTTTGCGATTATTACATCTATGCTAAAAAAGATTGTTAGTGAGAGAAGGACAACGAAAACCGGTTTTGTGTATTGATAGATTCCTTCTGTTTGAGAAGGTTTTTCTTGTGAGAAAAATATATCTCTTAAAGAAAAGAAAGAGAATAAAAATGCGAGTAAAAAACCGAGAATTGTTGCTGTTAGTGCACCATAAACTTTCCATCCTAAAATAACAAGTAAAATAGAAAAACCAAGCTTAATAACTGACTCACTAATCAGATTTAAACCAATTGAATAAAATCTTTTTTTGCCCTGCATTATACCTCGCGGGACCGGCAAGATAAAAACAGCAAATATCATTAAGCCATTAAGAAAAAGCAAGAAATAATCCATCTTTAATAGATATGACAAAGGAATAGCAATAAAAACATAAATTAAAAAGAAGATGCTTGAAATTTTTAACGCTTTTTTCAAAGATTTTTTAATGATGTTTTTTAATTTTCCTTTATCTTCTTCTATGGAAGAATATTTTGTTATGATTGTTTGAATTGATTCTGAAAAGAGGTTAAGAATATAAATGAAGGAGAAAAGCGTTGCAAGAATTCCATATTCTACTATCGTGAGAAGACGAGCCATGCTAAACTGAAAAAAGAAATTTAAGATATTATATAAGTTAAATGTAATCAAAAGAATAAGGCTTCCTTTGAAAAGTTCTTTGCTAAATTTTACCATTTTAACCAAAAATTCCTTGCTTAAATATTAAAAACCCAATTAAGATGATTAAAATCTGAAAGAACCAGATTAATAAAACTGCTCTTTTTTCAGTTGGTTTAATATTTAATTTTTCTAAAAGATAAATTGCAATGTGATTTAATGAATAAAATCTGTCGTATCTTTGTGAGAGAGAACCGTCTGGATTTGGCTTGCCGAAAGATTGTTTTTGTAATTTTCCACGGCATTTAAGAAAAACTTCTAAAATGACTGGAATAAAAAAGAAAACGGCGATTTTTTCAAAGTTCCCGATTATTGAGATTGAGGCAATAAAACTCCCTATCAAATAAGTAAGAACATTTCCTGGAAAGACTTTCGCAGGATAAAAATTAAAAATAAGAAAAGCAAACAAAGAAGCAACCAAACAAATTGAGACAATTGCTAACCAAGAGTTTCCCAAGAAGTAAGAGAGAGCGGCTAATGAGGAAATAATTATAATACCATTGCCAGCTTCTAAACCATTAAAACCTGCAAGAAAATTAAAAGTTGAGGTTGCCCCAACAATTCCTAGTGGAATAAGAAAAAGCGGATAAAAATAACCAAAATCCAAATTTCCATAAAATGGGATTGACATGGTGCTTTTTCCTGCGTTGATTGCTATCAGAGGAATTGAGGCAAATAGCAATAAAATTAATCTTGAAAAAATAGATAATCCACCTTTCTGCCAACCAAACAAATCATCAATGAAACCGATTAAAGAAGAGAGCAAGACAACTAAGAGTAAAGAAAGCAATAAAATCAAAAAATCATTTGATTTTAAATAAAAAGTACGATAGGCGATAAAAACAAAAACCCCTATTAAAAAACCGAGAAGAACAATTATTCCACCAGAACCAGCAACTTTTTCAGATCCAATCTTGTTCATATCATCCCAAAGAAGATTAATTTGTTTTGCTTTCTTTATCCAAAAAGGGATTAAAAACAAAGTTATGAAAAAACTAATTAACAAAGGGATGATTAATAGATAGTCTGCCATTTTGTTATTTTGTTTTTGTTAATCTTATATCAGGATAGGACTTATTTAAATATTCAGGGTTTGGTTTTATTCCTGATGGATAGGAAATCTCCCATATTTTTATTGGGCCGTGAAATTCATTGTAATAAACAAAATTACTCTTAAAAGAAGGATTTTGTAATTTTATCTGTTCAACAATATAATCATCTTCTGAGTGAGCAAGCTTGAAATAAGAATTATTTTCGTCATAAAGATAGAGTTTTGCTAACAAAGAATTAACTGTTTTGTTTGATAAGAAAAGAAGAGCCCCATCGTTGTCAATTTGGTTTGTTAATCTTGGAAAGATAAAAACACCCGCATTTATGCCAGAATTAAAATCAATTAACTTATTGTCAAAAGCATATCTTAAAGGAATTTTATATTGTTTTGACTTATAAACAAATATTGCTTCAGGATTTCTTATTATCTCCCCAAATTTGTCTCTTTCTATTATTATTGCACCTATTCCTGCCTCACCTTGTGGCAAATAGATTTTTGTCCCGTTTAGATTATAGCTTAAATCCGAATCAAGAACAAAACCACCTAAATAAACATAATAAGTAGAGTTTTTAGTTTCTTTTGTTTGTCTTGGGTCTTTTAAGAAAGTGACTATCCAACTATATCTGTCGTAATTTATGTCAGAACCAATACTGGAAAAAGCAGGGTATTTTCCTATGTCTGTTGGGTCAATTAATAAATGGGTTGCATTGTGAGTATAAAGAAATTCTAATGAATCAGAGATGTTTGGATTTGTTAGAACGTATCTGCCCATAAGATAGTCCCAATAGACAATTACGTTTCCGCCATCTAAAATAGTTGCTCGCTCGCCTATTGATTGAACCCAATATCCATAATCCCACCAGTGAGCAAAAACAGAGTTTTTAGGAGTGGTTTCTCTTACCCAAGACATTGCTTTTTGCCATTGGTGCGTATAAACAGATGGAACATATCCTTTTGCCATGTACGAGGAAGAAACATAAAAAGAATTTGCTGAAAAGATTAAACAAATAGCAATAACAATAGAGATTACAAGAAGAATAATTTTTGTTTGTTTTGAGAATTTTTCTGAGAGAGATGCTTTTAGGAAATAAACAAAAAAGAAAGCAATAAGAATAGAGACAGCAGGAGCCAACATCATAACTAATCTTATTGCTCCCCTAACAGAGACGAGTGCAAAGAAAGAATAAGAGATTATTAGAGCAATTCCTAAATCAACAAAATTAATTTCTTTTCCTAATTTATGGTATTGCAACAAATAATAAATTCCTGTTCCCAAAAAGACAAAAATTCCTGAGAAAAAGAAAATTTGGCTAATTAGATTTGAGCCATTGAAAAGAGAGTTTTGTTCTATCCTACTAAAAATTATTGCTGAGATAAAATAAGTAAATGAAATTGTTAGAATAAAGCGTTCTTTTTTGTTTAAATAATAAACCATAAAATAAAAAATAGCGATTAAGCCAAAAAAGAAAAGCCAAAATGTTAGGGGGAAATTTGATAGGTTTGGGCCGAAACTTGAAGTCCATTCATTGAAATAAGGAACTTTGTTTTCTGCCACAGTAATGCCAAACCTATCTTTTGGAGAGGGATCTGTAAGTGTTAAAAACAAGTGAGAGAGATTTGAGACAATAAAAGACGGGCCTAAAATGATTATTGATAGTATGAATGCAAGGATAACAAAGATAATCAAAGAAAGAAGTTGGTTAGGAATCTTCTCAAGAAAATAGAACTTTATTTTTGGTTTTATGAAATTAACAAAAATAAAATTAAAAATAAGAAGAGATAACACAAATAAAGGAATTTGTGTTGAGATTGAGTTAATTATATTCGGGAAAGAAAACCTAAGAGAGAGCTGATTTAAGATAAAAAGAGAAGGAACAATCCATAAAGAGAAAATAATAACTCTTTTGTTATCTATTTTTCCAAAAACAAAAAAAGCAAGTGATGCAAGAGAAATTGTTAAGAAAAGATAGATAACTCCTCCCCAGACAAGAGCCATTCCTGTTGTGGCGAAGCTGGAAAGCAAAGAGAAAATAATTATTTTTGAAAAATTATTAGATTTCCAAGCACAAAGGAAAAAATAAAAAGCTGCGAAAAGGAAAAGAAAAGAAGCTGCTTCTTTTTCAGGAATTCCGGCAATTGTTCTTGGAAGCAAGACAGGAAAAACAACATAAAAAAATGAGGAAATTATTGCAGCAATATTTGAGTAGATTTCTCCCATATCATATAGCGCCTTTCTAACAAAAAGGAAGAAAAATATTATTGAAAGAGAAAACATAAAAACAGGGAACAAAATAGCAGAATATTCAACAGAAAAAGAGCCGAAAATTGAAAGGGCTTTATGAAAATAAGCGATTAGATAAGAAAGAGTGTAAAGCTCTTCTTTGACATTAAATCCGAGAGGAACATATCTCATATAGTCAATCGGCATTAGAAAACCATGTGTAACAATGTATTTTGCCCAACGCAAGAATAAAAATGGGTCTAAATCTGGGCCGAGTGTCCAATTTCCTGTTGTAACATCTTTAAGATTTGGTAAATTTAATGTCCTTATTTCAATTGAAATTGAGATTATCCAAGCAAGAATTGGATAAAAAACATATTTGTATTTTTTGAAATAAGATAAAATTGATGAGATTGATGAAAATATAAAAAGAAAAAACCAGGTTCTCGGAGAAAATAAAAGGGGGGCGCCTGCTTTGGTAATTAATGAGAGCGAAAGCGAGAGAATAGAAATTATGAAAAAAACTGAGAAAAATTTATTGGATTTAAAAAGATGAATAATTTCTTTTTTTCTGTCTTCTATTAATTTTTCTTCTGAATTTAAATGAGTCATATTAAGAGAGATAAGAGTAGATATATAAAGATTATCTGGAACGGATTATATGCGTTTTATTTTTCCATTTAAAGGCAATTCAAAGAATTTGTGGTTTATAGAAATAAGAAGTTTTTTTGATTTTTTTAGACAATCTTTACATAAAATATCATTGCCATGGCATTTTTCAATAACGAGTTCTGCGATGTTTTTTCCAATATCTTCTTCATTAAGATAAGAAGCAAAGTTAAATTGTTTTTTACATTTAGTGCATTGAACATTTAAAACAAATTCGTCCTCTTTTTTCATTTTTATTTTAGAAAAATAGATTATATAAAGGTGTGTTAGCACTTATTGTGGATTAAAAAAGAAGAGGAGTTAGAAAAACTTCCATTAGGGCTGCGATAAACAATACAATTATTGAGAGAATAATTAAATTCAGGGAATCTTGTAAAACTTCCCAAAATCTTTCTGTTCCAACTTCGTGTTTTATTACTGCTATTGAGATTAGTCCGCCAGCAAGAGCAACAATAAAATAGGACATTATTTCTGGAATTCCGTGAATCATATATCTCGCCAACCCAATGGGCAAATCTTGTAACGAGGATTTTGTAAATATTCCTATTGCGGCGGCTATGACGCTCGCGTTCCAAGCGAGGATAAAAATTACTCCTGCACCAAAAATTAATGAGAAGATTAAAGTAAAAATTAAGACATAAATGTTGTTCGTAAAAATAACCAACAATCTTTCTTTTGATGTTGCAAAAGAAGTCAGCGTATTTTTAATCCCGTATTGAGAGACACATTCATTAAACATTGAGGGACGATTTATTAAGCAATAAGTTTCTATTTGGGCGCGGAAGCTGTTTGGAGATTGTAATAAAATATACCAAAACGCAAAAGCAACGACAAAACCTAAAAATAACCACATAAAAGTATAGAGTGCATTTTTGTGTTCTTTTAAAAGGGCAATTGTTCCTTTTTCAAAAGAAATCTTATTTTCCTCCAATTTCAAAGAATAATAAACAAAAGGCATTGAGAACATTACTGTGAAAGTAACTATTAAAATTCCGGAATATCTTGATAAAACTGCGTCTTGAGCGAAAACCCAATTTACAATTAAAAGAGAAAGGCTTGCATAAACTAAACCTATTACAAACATTTCCCAAGGGGCGCGTTGCGCTTTTCTTGGGTTTAAAAGCATTTCAAACATTTTTACCTCTTTTATAGTTTACTGGTAAACTGACAAGTTATCTAGGAAATTATATGCATTTTGTTGCTTAAATAGTTTTTTAAATATGATTGTTTTCTGAAATATATGTCTATGAAAAAACTAAAAAAAATTTATTCTGACATAAAAAACATAAAAATACAAGGAGCAAGCAATATTGCAAAGGCGGCAATTAGAGCTTATTTAATGAAACCTGACAAAGAGAACAAAAAGAAAATTATTAGTTTAAGGCCGACAGAACCTATGCTTGTTAATTCAATTAAGTTTTTGGAAAGGTTTGGAAAAGAACATGTATTAAATCATTTTGAAGAGGCACAGGAAAAAATAAATAAAAATGTATGTAAGATAATAAAAGAGAAAAATATTATTTATACTCATTGCCATTCAACAAATGTTGTAAAAGCATTAATTTATGCAAAGAAAAAGGGCAAAAAATTTGAGGTTTATAATACAGAGACGAGGCCATTATATCAAGGAAGATTAACCTCAAAAGAATTAGCGAAAAATGGAATTAGAGTAACTGAGTGGGTTGATGCTGCGATGGACGATGCCATAACTAACGCTGATATGGTTTTGCTCGGGGCCGATGCTATCTTGGAAGATGGAATAATAAATAAAATTGGAAGCGAGGCAATTGCCGAAATCGCATTTTTGAAGAAAAAACCAGTTTATATTGTTGCTGATTCTTGGAAGTTTTCTCCGAAAAATGTTAAGATAGAAGAAAGAGATTTTAAAGAGGTGTGGGAGAAAGCACCGAAAAAAATTAAAATAAGAAATCCTGCTTTTGAAAAAGTTAATAAAAAATACATAAAAAAAATAATATCTGAATTGGGGATATTAAGATTTAACGAATTTGTTAAGAGGGTAAAAAAGAATTTAGATTTTTGAAATTTTTGGTTTTTGAATTTCTTGAAGAGCTTCTCTTAAAAGATGAGAGTAGATTTCAAGCTGAGCTTTTAATTGCAATCTTATTTCGTTTAATTGCCTAATTTGAGAAGAGATTGAATTTTTAGTTTCGTCTATTGTTTTTTCAACAAAGACATTAGAACCAACATTAACAAGAAGATTTTTTCCTGAAAGATGTGTTTTGGCATAGATCCCACCACCAATTAAAGAAATTGCTTCTTTGTTTGGTTCGTTAAATAAATTTAGATTGTCGCTCAATAAATGTAATTCTGAAATGCTTTTTTCTATTTGTTCTAAATTGAGAGTTATTTCTTCTAATTGCTTTTGCAACAAAGAAGCTTTAATTATTAATTCTTCATCTTGATTGTTGATTGAATTAGACGATTTTGTGTTTGCCATAAATTTTCTTAATGGGGAGGGTTTTTATTTGTTTGTATTTTAATTTCCCAAACTTCTAATGTTTCAAAGAAAAGATGCTGACGAGAAATAACTTTGTATTTCATTTTCTTATTTTTTAACAGATTAATAATCCTATCTTTTGGAGTTAGAGATGAGAGAACAATTAGAATAATGCCTTTTTTGTTTATGTGAGATTTTGCTTGTTTCAGAAACCTTAATATTATTTCATCACCCATTTTTCCACCGGTTGTTGATAGTGCGCTTTCTTTGTCTTCCTTTTTTTCTCTGGGGAGATATGGTGGATTGAAAACAATTAAATCAAATTTTTCTGTTTTTTTTATTTTTGAGAAAAGGTTTGATTTTATTGCGTTAATGTTTTGAGATTTAAGAAAAGAAATCGCATCATCGTTAATATCTGTTGCAAGAACAGATTTTGCTCCTGATTCTATTGCGCTAAGTGCTTGAATTCCTGAGCCAGAACCAATATCTAAAACAGATTTGTTTTTTGCATATTTTTTAACTTGTTTTTGAAGAAGATATGAATCTTCTCTTGGTTGATAGATAAGCATTTTATAAAAATGAAAATATCAAAATAATAGATATTGTAATTGCGGCAATTGCTATAATAAGGGCATAAATTAAATCTTTGTAAGATTTTTGTTGTTTTTCTGGTTGAAGTTTTTGAAATTGTAACTCTTGACTTTCCGCTTGTTGCGTTTGTTTAGAAATTTGTTGTTGGAATGTTGGTTGAGAAATAATTGTTGCTGCCTCTCTTACTTCGTTTGCATTATAACCTGCGTTGATAAAACTAAGCATGGCTTTCTCTAAACTATATCCGCGAGATAGTGCGTTTTTTAATCCTGCTAATATTTCTTCATTAACCATTTTATTTTAGAGTAATTGATTTCCCATTTTGCATAAGGTGGGCATTTTTATTTAATTTATATCCGATTTCTTCTGCTAATTCAATACCTGCATTTAATTTTTTTAAATCGCCATGAGCAGGAATAAGATGTTCTGGATTTATCATTTTAATAAAATCTCTTAAATCTTCTCTCCCACCATGTCCTGAGACATGAACATTATCAAAAATTCTAACATTGTATTTGCGAAGATGTTTTTCTAAGATTTTCCGATTTGTTTCGTTAATTGGTGTTGGGATTGTCTTTGACGAGAAAATTATTTGGTCGTCTTTTGAGAGATGTAATGGAAGTTCATGCCTTGCAATCCTGTCTAGAATTGAACCTGGCTCGCCCTGATGTCCTGTACAAACTAAAAGATAATGGTTTTTGTTTTTATTAACTTTTGAAATAAATTTTTCAATTTGTTTTTTAAACGAAATAATTTTATGAGGCGGCGCAAATTTTGCTTGATGAATATTTCTTGCTGCTGTGAGATATTTATTTAAGCTTCTTCCAATGAAATAAACCTCCCTGTTTAATTTCTCGCCCAATTCTGCGATTGTTTTTAACCTTGAGATATGAGAAGAGAATGTTGTAATGATCATTGCCGAATTTCTATTTTCTGTTGTGAAAAAAACGTCTTCTAATAATCCTTTTGCAATTTTTTCAGAAGGGGTTTTTCTATCATCAGAAGCATAAAGAGAGTCAAAGATAAGAGCTTTAACTCCTTCTTTTGCTAATTCTTTTATTCTTTTGAAATTTGGCTTATCTCCTAAAAGAGGAGTATTGTCTAATTTGAAATCGTTTGCATACATAATTATTCCGTTTGGTGTATGGACTGCAATTAGTGCTGTTTGTAATGTAGAATGAGTTATGTTTATGAATTCTGCCTTGTAGGCATTTCTTTTTCCTTTTATTATAAATGAACTATTTGGATTAATTGGGATTAATCTGTTTTTTAATCTTTGATTTGAATCTTCTAATAATAATTTAAGCACTTCTATTGAGAAAGGTGTGCTTACAATGTCAGCATTATAACGATATGCGTTGAATGGTAGTGCCCCTAAATGATCAAGATGTGCATGAGAAACCAATATTGCGCGAACTTTCTCCCTTAAACGTTTTTTTTCAAGATATAAATCATCTGGCAACGCGCCTAATTCACGCATCCCTTTCTCTGTTGGAATTTTTTCCCTCTCCGCTACTCCAACGATTGATGGCAAGAATAAACCAGAGTCAAATAAAACAACGTCGTCATTTAAATCGAGAGCAGTCATGTTTTTCCCTACTTCGCTATAACCTGAAATCGCATGAATTTTCATCTCTTTGTACATGGAATATTAAAATAAAGCAGATTTAAATAACTTATTAAAAAGTCAGTTTATTGATAATTAGCAACTTATAAAAATGATGAATTGTTTGTTTATTTATGGTGCTTAAACTCAAACCAACAATGAGATTAAAGAGAAGATATTTGCTTATTTCTAATGCTAATAAAGAAGAAATTGAGAGAGTAATTCTTGATTATCTTGGCATTTTAGGGTGGGCTAAGGCTGCACCTTTTTTTGTAAGTGAGAGCGAAAATAAGGTAATTTTGGCAGTAAATAGGGAAGAATTAAATAATATAAGGGCTGCTTTTGAAATTGCACTGACAAAAGCAAAGATTATAAGAGTTTCTGGAACATTAAAAGGATTAAAAAAATAAGCATTCGGACTTGTAAAAATAGAAAATTTGTTGATTTATGCTAAAGATTAGATTTAATAATATTAAATTATTAATATGATTATGGATAAAAAAAGAGGACAAGTGCAATTATCTTTCGGAATGATTTTTTCAATAATCGTAATAATAGCAACTGTTGCTGTTGCTTTTTATGCAATAAGCTATTTTTTGAACTTGTCAAGATGCACCCAAACTGGAAATTTTTATAGTTTGTTACAGAATGAAATTGATAAAGCTTGGGCAGGAGAGATAACTCAAAAAATATTTTCTGGAAAATTACCATCAGGAATAAAAATGGTTTGTTTGGGAAACATGAGTCAGAGTTATGACGCGAGATTATATGGCAAAATTCATCAAGAACTTAAAATGATTTCAATTGCAAAAAATAACATTTATTTATATCCGATTTGGAATGCGTGCGAGGGAGAGTTTGCATCAAAAAGATTAGAACACGCAAAAATTGAAGAGTTTTTTTGCATAAATGTTAAAAATAATGAAGTTAAGATAAAATTAACAAAAGGAAGTGGCGAGGCATTAGTAACATTGAGCAAGCCATGATTGATAATAAAATTAAATGATTAAAGCAAATATCCAAAAGTTAGAACGGGGTAAAAAGATATAGTAAATGAGGATAAGGTCTAAAATATGAGAAACAAAAAAGGATTTGAGTTTAGTTTTGGATGGTTATTTGCATTAATAATCGGGGCAGCTATCTTGTTTTTAGCGATTTATGGAGTTGTTAGATTAATTAGCACAGAGAGAGGAGTGCAAAGTGCAGAGATAGCAAAACAATTAGGAGTGATATTAATTCCTGCTGAGACAGGATTTGGAGAGGGAAAAACAATACCCTCTATTGAATTTGCAACAGAAACAAGAATATATAATAACTGCAGCACGAAAGGAAGTTTTGGAGAACAATTAATTAGCGTTGCTACAAGTTCATCTATTGGAAAGAAATGGACTAACCCTGGAGAGATGATTTCTTATCAAAACAAATACCTCTTCTCAAAAGGAATAATTGAGGGAGAAAAAATAAATGTTTTCTCAAAACCATTTTATTATCCTTACAAAGTTGGAGAACTTCTTTTTTTATGGAGCGAGAAAGAAGAGTTTTGTTTAATAACGCCACCAAGTGAGATTGAAAATGAAATTAAGGATTTGGGATTAAAAAACATAAACTCAACGCAAGAGATAACAAATTGTAAAGAAAAAAGCAAAAAGATTTGTTTTTATTCTTTTATTCCTCAATGTGACGTTTTTGTTAATTTAAATGAGATGAGCATAAAGTGGAAAAATGGAAAAATATCATTTTACGAGGGTTCTTTGATTTATGGGGCAATATTTTCAGATTATGAGATATATGAGTGTCAGGTGCAGAGATTAATGAAAAGAACTTCTGAACTTGCATATGTTTATCTTGGAAAAAGCAACATCTTAGCAAGTAGAGCAGGCGGGTGCAGTCAGGGATTACAAACATATTTGAGTGAATATGCAAAGAATTGTGTGAATGTGACAAATTCACATGCATTAAGGCAAAATAAATTTGCAAAAGAAGATTTAGAAAAAATGAACAATGAATTGGAGGTTTGTAAATTATGGTAAAAAAGAAAGCGCAACTTAAAATGCAAGAGATGGCTTTCGTATTAGTTGCTATAATGATTTTCTTTTCATTAGCTATAATGATTTATTTAGTTATGAGAACAGGAAGCTTAAAGGAAAGTGCTGAAGAATTAAGAAGGCAAGAGGTGCAGGCACTAAGTTTAAAATTAGCTGATAGTCCTGAATTTTCATGGAGTAAGTGTTCTGGATGCATTGATATTGAAAAAGTGATTGTTTTAAAAGATAGAAGAACATACAGAAATTTTTGGGGAGTTGATTATCTGATGATAGAGAGAGTTTATCCAAATTACACAAAAAGAGAGTGCACGAGGAGCACATATCCTGATTGTGATAGCATAACCTTAATCAACAATAGTTATTATGGAACACCAATGGCAACTTATGTTGCTTTATGTTTTTATGATGAAAAAGGATATAATAAATGCGAGTTAGGAAGAGTTTACATATCTGAAAAGGAGGTAAAATGACAATAGAGATACAATGAGATAATAAAAAACCAGACATTAATAAACAAGCGAAAAATGAAAACTAATAAGATGAAAGGAAAAGGTAAGATGATAAACAAAATAAGAAAGAGTATGGCAGGAAAAAAAGCGCAGGAAGAGATGTTTGGGTTTGTGCTCATAATGGTATTTGTTGCTGTGATATTTCTTGTTTTTCTTGGGATTTTTTTAAGAACAAGGACTGGGGCAGAGGAAAAGGAGAGCATAGATGTCTATCATTTTCTTGAGGGAATGATGAAAGTTACTACAGAATGTGAAATTAACCCTAAAAATTATTTGAATATTGGGGATTTAATAGGAGAGTGTTATTCTGGAATGCGAGAGTGTATGAATGGGAAAAAAACATGTGAGATATTAAATGAGAGCTTAAGCAGTGTAATAAACTCTGCTTGGAAAATAAGTGGAGAAAGTTACATAAAAGGATATGCTTTTAATGCAGCGTATAACAGTACAAATAATTTTGAAGAAATAATAAACATAACGAAAGGTGATTGTTCTGCTAATATTGTTGGTGCAGAATATTTGTTTTCCGAACATCCAGGGGTGATAGTATCATCTTTGAAAATTTGTTATTAAAACTTAAAATTAATCGTAAGAGAATCAACAGCTAATATTGGTTTTAATCTCTCTCTATTTCCTGTTTTTTCAGCAACCATTTCTATAAAACCAAATCTTTCTAATAGTTTTATATCTGAACTTACTGACTTAAAGTCGCGATTTAGAATTCTTGCTAATGAGTAAATTGAAGAAGGTTTCTTTTGCTTTATTATGTGAAGAATTTTTGCTTTTTCATTGCTAAGAAGTTTTCTTAATAGAGACACACCTTCAAAATTATAATCTTCTTCGGAGGAAGAGAATTTTTTGAAAAAAGATGAAAAAGCCGAGAATGTTCCATCATCTTCAGTAATTGTAATCTCTCTCGTTTTTGTTTTTTTTGTTAAATTTGAGTATGTTGAATATATGGTAGATTTTGCCATATAATCTAAAATTATTTAAAGTATATATATGTTTTGGTTTGCAATATATGTTCTGAAAAAACATATATAATAAAAATTTTATTTTTTGATGAATTTATTAGTTTTTTGTAATTTTAAGTGATAACATAAGATTTATAAATAAAATTTAAACAATCGTCGTTAGTCCTTGTTTAGGGTGAAAAATTAGGGGAAAGATTTTTAAAGGAAATTTTGTTAAGTGATTTGTTGCTCTATTGCAAAGAGCAATATTCAAGCATGTATAAATTTATTAAGTGCGTGCTTGATTTGGCGGGTTGTATTAGAAAACAACCTCCCCTAAGGGGCTCGAGAGAGGCCAATCCTAATAGAGCTGAAAGGGGGTTTATGAAAATGAAATTTAATTTTAGAAAGATTGCATCTGTTTTAGCTAGCACAGTAATGTTAAGCTCGACAGTAGCCTTGGCAGCTGCAGCAAACTACCCAGCACCTTTCGTACAGGCCGGTGCTGCTGATGTTGCTGTAGTTTATGGCGCAAGCGCTGCTCAAACAGACATGGTCGCAGCTACAGATATTGTGACTAACTTGCAATCAGCACTTGTTGCACAAACCGCAACAACCACAACAACAGAAAAATCAACTGTCTCTGGAGGTGATTTTGTCAAACTTGAGAAGAAGAATGACAAATTTAATCTCGGGGACAAAATGACTGACTTTTATTCAAGCGGGATTGACGAAGATGAACTCCCCGTTGTTTTAGCAGAGGGCGTTTATCTAAATGATAATAATGATGAGTTTGAATATGAACAAAAAATAGAATTGGCATCTGCAAAATTAACTCATTTTGTAGATAGCGATTTGGATGAAAGCGAAAAGCCCTATATTGGATTTGATTTGGCTAGAGACGATTCTATTTTAAACTACACTCTAACATTTACAGACAATGTTGATGTTGGAACCTGGAAATCTGGAAATGCTCTTGAGACAACAGAACTAACAATGTTAGGAAGAACATATTATGTGGTTAGTGCGAGAAACACATCTTCAACTGATCACACAATAACACTTCTTGACACTGCAAATAGTGCAATAATAAAAGAGGGAGAGACAACAACGATGGTTGTTGGTGGAAAGAGTTATGATGTCTCAATTGAGTTTGTTGACTCAAGCAAAACAATTCTTAACATAAATGGCGTCAAGACAAACAAGCTTGGCGAGGGAGACACATTTAAGGTTGCAAAAGACCTTTATGTCTCTGTTAAAGATATCCTTTATAGCGCAAAGGAAACAGGAGTCAGCAAAGTAGATATAAGTCTTGGTTCTGGAAAAATTGTTCTAAAGAACAATGCAGAAGTCAAGATAAACAATGAAGAAGTAAGTTCAATTACAGATTCTTCATTGAAATCGTATATCACAACAAGCGGTGACAAGCTTAAATCAATTAAGCTTGAATGGAAAGCTGATGATGATGCTTGGATTGTTCCTGGAAAGGATTTAATCTTACCTGGATTTGAGACAATCAAACTCTCAATGGGAGGTTTTGTAGCTGAACCAAGTGTAAAAACTGTAATAGAACCTGATGGGGATAGTTCAATTAGATTAAAGACAACGATTGAAAATGGTGATGTTTCGTTGAATTTATTCTATTTGAATGACTCCAATACGGGAATTGCAGGGCTTGGTAAAAAATCAAAACAGAGATTAGTTACAAATGGCAGTACCTCAAATCAACACATTAATCTCAATGAATCTGAGCAAAGTTATTTTGTTGCCACATGGATAGATGGGAAAAATGGAGAGTCTTATGCATTCCAGATAGAGAATATTGAAGATAACAACGGAAAAAACAAGACAACATTAAAGAATCTTGCAGGTGGTCCTAATGTTGTTTTAGACGAGGTTGGCGATAGCGAGAGTGTTGGTCAGATGACTATTAGTTTAATAGCTGCAAATAAAAACAACAAAGTTGCAACTGTTAAAATAGATCCTGCAAAATCCGGAACAAGTGTCTATGCAGATAGGATTGTTACGAAAGATGGCTTGAGAATAAGGTTGCCTGTTGTTAATGTTAGTACAGCAGGAGATGGTAACATAAACATAACATCTTCTAGGCATCCAACATCATGGGATATGAATATCACAGAGAAAGATGCAAGTGATAACATTGAAAAAGGCAAATCTGTTCTTGTTGCGATCTCTGTTGATGGAGATGATGGACTTGAGCCAAACATAGCGAGCAATGCTGGAGTAACAATGTATGAGACAGAAGACGACTCAGATAAATATGAAGGATATGTTGTATCTGACTTTGCAACAAAATTCTTACTTAACAAACCATCAAGCGGATNGAACAAGCTTGAGGTTGAATCACGTGAAAAGGAAGCTTATGCTGAAGTATTTGTATCTGAGACAAAGGCAACTGTTGTTTCTGGAACTGTCTCAGCAGGAGTCGCTGCGATAACTGATGCTGAAGCAGCTGATGTCACAAAGAACCTTATAGTTGTTGGCGGAAGCTGTGTAAACAAAGTTGCCGCTGAATTGCTAGGAGGAACTTTGTGTGGAGCTGATTTCGAAGCTAAGACAGGAGTCGGAGCAGGTTCCTTCTTAATTGAGACATTCTCAAGAACAGGAGGAAAGGTTGCAACATTAGTTGCTGGTTATAATGCTGGCGACACTACAAATGCAGCTACATACCTAAGGACTCAGACAGTCAGCACAGATGTAGGCAAGAAATACAAGGGAACAAGCGCAACAAGCGCAACCTTGGTAACTTCCTAAAACGCAATCTAAATTTTTTTATTTCTTTTTTTCTTTTTTATTTTTATTTTGATTGAACATTAGTATGCGCGATAAAATTATTAATGAGTAAGACATAATTATTAAATCACAATTTATTGAGATTATAAAAAAATAAAATTATAATGATTTTTTATAAATTGGTATGATTAACAAGAAGGTAAATAATCACCCATGTATTGAAATCTTGGAAAGGTTTTGCCGTCTTTTGTTATTATTTCAAAAAACATTGATTTGGGGCGAACCCATATTGTATTTTTTCCAAATTTTGGGTGTTCATAGAGAGCTTGATAAACGACAAATTCTTCTTCAGGATTCTCGCTATTTCTTGCTATCGCAATTAATTTGTAGAAATTCCCTTTAAAATGTTTATATATTCCTAATTTAATATCTTTGGTTTTATTTTCTTCTTCCATATTACTTAGAAGAGAGATTAATTAGTTTAAAATTATTTTGATAGGAGAAAACTAAACATAAATAATCAAATTTAGAATGGTTTTTAAATGACAAATTAATTTTTATTTTATGAAGAAATTTGAGAGTAAAGAAGAAGCTGAGAAAAGAAGAAAAAGAAATGTAAAAATAATGAGTGGTTTAATGTTATTAGTTATGGTAGTAAGCACATTTGCATTTGGGTATACAATTTTTATGGAAAATGAAAAAGAAAACATTGGAAATACAAAAATAGAACAGGTTGGAGATGAGTGGTTTGTAAAATATGGTGATAATTATTTGAGGTTTAGAAACTCTCCATATGAATTTAATAACAATAGCTTTGAGGTTGATATGAGTCTTAATTTTGATATTGAAGATTATTATGGAAAAGTAGTTTATGTTTCTTCTAAAAACAAAGCGGCATTGTATGAAATCGGACAGAATCTTGGGAAATATACAGAGAGGATGCAAGAAGTTTGTTATGGGAGTTGTGAAGAAAACTTGCCTGAAAAAAATTGTTCTGAATTATTAATTGTTTTTAACGAGAGTGAAAATAGAAAAATATTTCAAAAAGAGAATTGTGTCTTTATAGAAGGAGATTTAAAGACATTAGATTTATTTTTATGGAAAACTTTTAAGTTAGAATAATGGTAAAAGAAAAAAATACTAATAGTGGGGAGGAAAACGAGAAGATAAAAATGTTAGAAGCAAAACTTGAAGCAGAGGAAGAAGAACAAGAACTAAAAGAAATTAAAAAAATAGAGAACAAAAGCAAAAACAGAGAGATAAAACAAAAAAAGAAAATAAGTGAGACGAAAAAAAGCAGCGAATATCTTGAATTAAATGATTTAAAAAGAGTAATATCAAAACATAAAGAGGTTGTATATGCAATAATTTGGATTTTAATATTAGTGATTGTGTTCGTTGTTTCGTTTTATTTGTTTAGAAACATAGGAAGAATAGAGTATGAAGGAATGTATTTTGTCAAAGAAAAATTGGGAGAAGTTATTCTTTACCACTATAAATATTATATTATGGATGAGGTGAATGGAAAAATATATTCATATAACCTATATTTGAGAAATGATCCGAGGAAAAATAATGTAAATGTTGAAGCAGATGGATTTAAATTTTTTATTGGAAAACCATTTATTTTAGGGCTTAATTCAACTGGATTAGGAAATTGTTCATTAAGTATGGTTGCAATGGACACTCTTATTCAATTCATAATGTACAATAATCATTTACAAAAACCGAAAGTCGGGACAGTTGATAAGAACGAGTCAATGGAGAAAAATATGACTTATGTTAGATGCGAAAAATACCCATTAAATACAGTGATAATAATTGAATCTGCAAATGAGAGCAAAATTATTGGAAAAGATAATTGCTTTATATTAAAAGTTAAGGATTGTGAGATAACGCAAGTAACCGAGAAGTTTATATTGGAGGCGTTGAAATATGCGAGAAAAGCAAAAAAAGAGGAGATTTCGGATGTAGAGAGCAATTGAAGGCATAATCTCAAATGGTATTTAAAGATTAATGATTAAAGCCACTTCAGGATACTTATGTCTTTGTATCAACCCTATTATCAGAATATCTCAAATTGAAAGAGATGGTTGAGGATGCGATTGAAAAGTCAAAATAGCGGGTTTAAAAGATACAACAATATATTATGTATTATATTAGAGAGATTATGGGTTTTTGTAAGCATATAATTTTATTGTTAAGAAAGATTAATTCAGTAATTATAAGATAACTTAGAAGAAGATTTCTTTATTTTAAAGATTATATAAATTAAAAGAATGATTGTTGAGATTAAAATTAGCCAAATTGTTATTAAATGTAGGTTTTGTTTTATTAATTCTTGGTTTTCGCCGAATAAATAACCGACATAAATTAATATTGCAACCCATATGCTTGCTCCAATAGAGGTAAATATAATAAAACGAGAGAGAACCATTTTTGAAAAACCTGCTGGTAGAGAGATTAGTTGCCTTATGACAGGGATTAATCTGCCTATAAAAGTCGTAATTTCGCCGTGATTTAAAAAAAATCTATCTGCTTTAACAAGCCCTTCTTTATTAATAAACATAAATTTGCCATATTTATTAATTAGTTTTTCTGTTAGTTTTCTTCCTAATGAGAGGGCGATAAGATAATTAATAAGTGCGCCCGTAAGGCTGCCTAAAACCCCGAAGAAAAAAACAAGAAAGAAAGACATTTGCCCTTTAAAAACGAGATATCCTGCTGGAATCATAACTATCTCGCTTGGAAAAGGAATGAACGAGCTCTCAATTGCCATTAAAATAAATATGCCAAGATAACCTGTTGTTCCTATTGCTAAGAGTAAAAAAGAAGAAAATTGCATTAATATTTGAGAGATAAATTCAATCATTTTAATGAACTGATTTGTGGGTTTTTATTTTTTTAGTTTCTTAAAAATAACTTTAATGTCTGTTATGAAAGGAATTGATTTTATTTGGAATAAATATATATTTGAAAACCATAAAATTAAAACAAGAACAAAAGAGCCGAAATTCCACGTAATTTTATGGGCAACATCAAATAAAGCAAAGTTATTTATGAATAGGATAATAAGAAAAGAGATTCTAATTATGTTAAGAAAAAAGAATGAAGAGAACAGAAATATAAGGCTTTTTATTCTTTTTGAAAAATTTAGCGGGGTTGTGAGGTTTAGAATCAATAGCAAGAGATAAGCAGAACCTGCTATGCATGCTGGAATAAAATGTATTGTGCGTCCCTCTATGATTAGAGAGGAATTTGAAAGAAAAACACTATCAAAAAATGTTTTGAAAAGATAGAAAATGGGATAAATTGTGAGCGGGGTAAATATTGAATAAATAATGGGCAAGGCAAATAATGCAATTAATAAAAGAACAAGATATCTTAATGCAATAAACAAAAAAAATTTTGTGTTTTTCATCTATAAAGAAACAAAAAGAAGTTTATAAGCTAATTGATTTTGGATAAAAATTAAGGATTTAAGTTTGTTTTTAAAAATTGAAATTAAATTAAAAACAAATCGTTTTTGCTGTAATAAATTATTTTTGAAAGAGAAATAAAAAACAAGAGAAGATAAAAAATAAAATTATCTTGCTAAAATTCTTGCTATTACTAAAATAATTAAAATTAATAAGATTAAATTGATTATTCCTATTATCCAAACCATAGAATTGTTTTGGAATGAATTTCTAATTTTTGAAACCAAAGAAGATTCCTCTATTGTTAGCGCTAATTCTTTTGATTCTGTTTTTCCATTTGCAGAAACATCAATGAAAAATGATTGTTCTCCCGATGAATTGCTATTCGGAGTTAGAGTTAGTGTGATTTCTTTGCTCTCGCCTGCATTTAGAGTTAGAGTTTCTGGCGAGATTGAATTAAGTTTTGCCCAACTATTATAACCTCTTGCGCTAATTGAAAATGTTGTTTTGTTTGACAAAATATTAGTTATTGTTGCTTTTATTGTCATTTCTTCACCTGCTATTGCATTTGAATCCAAATAGGCAGAAATTACTGCAATTTTTGATTGTGTTTGAATTGAAGGTGTTGTTTTTCCGATTACTTTTACATCTACCTTCCATGTTTGTTCAGAAGTTTCTCGGTAAGTTTCTTTTTTGTCATCATAATAAAAATGACTATCTAATGAGAAAGTGTATGTTCCGCTTTCTGCATTTGAAGGAATTGTAAATGTTATCTCAAAACTTTCTGAATCTCCCGCCTCTAATTCAAATGAAGAACTTTCTCCTGAAATTCCAAGTTTTGTGTTTTTTAGAGAGATTTTAACTTCGTCTTCATCATTTGAGCCAATATTATATGCTTTTCCAGTGATTGTTATTGTCTCCCCGGCTACTGCAACAGATGGAGCAGAAATGTCTCTTATGATAACATCATGCTTTTTCTTATTTATTTTTATATATTGATTGACAGAACTATCAAATTTATTTCCGGCCCCTGAGTTGCAAATAGAAGATTCCTTGCCATCTACATAGGCCTTGACAAAAAGAACATACCTTTCCGAAGATTTTTCCATCTCTGTTGGAACCTCAAATTCAAATGTTACTTTCCCGCTGTCTTTTTCGCCAGATTCTTCCAACGAGATTTCTTCTTCAAGATATTCTTCATCATCTATTTCAACAAACTTCTTTTTTTGTGTATCATAAATACCAAGAACAATAACAAAATCTTCTTCCTCATCAAGTTGGTTTTCTATTTCAACTTCTATCTTAATTTTATCAAGTGGTTTCCATTCCCAATCATCTTCTGTTCCGGAAGAAACATCATCAATTTCATCTATTGTGATAGATGACGCATTAGTGTTTCCAGATTTGCAAAAATCATTAGATATTGTATAAGAATATGTTGCCTGAGCGCTTGTTGATAGGTCTTTGGCAGTTATTGTTGTAGAATGTTCGCCTAATCCTAAAGATGAGAAATTAGTTGTTGAGCTAACTGTTATTGATAGTGACTGATTTGGGGCAAGAGCAAAATTGTTTGTTGAAAATGAAACTGAAAAAGCGCCGGAAGAAGATAAATTAATGTTAGATAGTGTTTCGTTTCCTGTGTTGGTAATATTAAGAATGCCATTTTGGGTTTTAGTAAGCGATTGTGTGCTTGATAAAGATAATGAAGCCGCTGCTGATACAAATGAGATTAAGGAGAGTGCTAAAAATAAATAGCTTACAAAAGATATGATTTTCTTTGTTTTCATTTTGATGTGTTGTAACTCTCTAATTATGACTATTTATAAATATTTCTATAGTCAAGAACAAGGAAGATTTAAATAAAAGTTTTTGTATACAAATATATGGTGATAAAAGCAAGAGAGAATGTTTTTGGTGCATGGGCATTTTCTATAGGAATAATATTGTCAATTCTTGTTGGTTTATTAGCAAGCAACAAAATAAGTCCTTATATTTCATGGGGGCTTGCTTTATTGGGTATAATTGTTGGTTTTTTCGTTGCTGAAAAAGATGTGCAGACGTTTTTGCTTGCTTCTGTTTCTGTGGTAATTGTTAGTTATGTTGGCATTTCTGGAATGGTTTTGAATGCTGCAATAGGCGGGTTGAATATGGGAAAAGCGATTTCGTCAGTTATGGCTGCCTTGTTAAATTTATTCGTTCCGGCAACAATTGTTGTTGCGATAAAAACCGTTTTTTCAATTTCAAAAGTTTAATCATTAATTTGTGTTAATAAGAGAGTCAATTAAGATTAGCTAAAAAATAAGATTTGATTTAGAAAATCTAACCTGATAAGAAATCCGGCTTCTTTTCTTCCTTAACAGGCGATTTATGAATGTCGGCAAATTGGGGCGTTGCAATTAAGATGCTATCACCGAAACCAGCGATTTTACCTTCAATTGCATCAACTGTTTTTTTTATTTTTGCGACTGCTCTTTTTAATTCTATGACATCTTTTGCTTTTAGAGGTTTTGTGTCAATGACAGCAATTGTATATCCCTCTCTTAATGAGTTAAGAACATCATTGATGTCATCATAAGATTTTAGAACAAATGGTTTTACAACGACTTTGTTTTCATTACCTTGTGCTGCATTCAAGTCAATTTCAACATAGTCATCAGATTCAGAACTGCCAAACAATTTTTTGAAGTTGAAAACCATGACAAATAATTAAATTATGGGATATATAAATATTGCGCTGTTATGAAATATAATAAAAAATTATTTTTTATTTTTGTTTATTATCTCATCAATTTCTTTTTTTGATTTTTCAATCTTTTCATTAAGTATTTTTTCTTGTTTTTCTATGGATTTTATCCTTAAATCAAGCAAGTTTTTCTTTTCTTCGAGTTCTTTTAGCAAATTCTCTCTATCGCTTTTTAATAAAATATTTCCAATTAATTTATATAAATCTCCTTTTGATTTTTTAACTTCGTCAATTGCATTGTTTGTCTCATTAAGTTCTATTTGAATTGTCTGTTTTTGCATTATGAACCCTTGCATAGAATGTTCTAAAAATTGCAAATCAGAAATTTTCTTTTCAGTATTAGAGTCAATGTCCATATTTATTATAGTGCTTTTAATTTTACTATTTGGGTTCGAGGTTTATAAAAAACCTTTGAATTGCAATTTGGACAGACAAATCTTTTCTCAAGAGATTTTGAGCTTATTGGTTTTTCGCAATTAAAACATTTGTATTGAGCCATATTATTTGTTATTTGAGTATGTTTTTAAATTTAGTTATTTTTTTGTTCCTAACGAGTAGGCTGGGCCAGCAAATATTTTTCCGGTTTTTGTGCATTTCCAAATCCCTGAAGCAATTCTTTTTGCCTTGCCTTTTTCTGAGAAAGGAGAAATTTGTTTTTTTCTCTGTTCTGCTTCTATTGCGTTGAAATCTTTTCTTACTCTTGCACCAGCACCTGTTCTAAATCTACCGGCATATCTTATTTTTTTTGTCTTTGCTCCCATGATTATAATTTTAAAACAGGGTTTTTAAATGTTTTATTTTTAAAAACGATTAAATGAAACAGGAAGGGTTAAAAACTATATGAGTTTTCAGCATTAGAGGGGATATGGGGTAACTTGGCTAGCCTTCAAGCTTTGGGAGCTTGCGATCCCGGTTCAAATCCGGGTATCCCCATTCGAGAAATCTAAAAGGCATTATTAATGTTATTAGAATAAAATAATTATTTCTTCTTTTCTTTCTTTTCTTCTTTGGCAGTTTCTTTGGCAGGAGATGGTTGTGTTGGTTGTGCTGTTGAAGCTGTTCCGGGTGCTACCGTGGTTGCAGCAGCTTTTGCTGCTTCTGCTGCTTTTGCCTCTTCAAGAGCTTTCTTCTCTTTTTCTTGTTTGGCTTTAAGAACATTAAAGAATTCTGTTAGTTGTTTTTTCTTTTCTGCAGAAGGTTCTGTAATTTCTTCTTTTATTTCCTTGTCATATTTCCCTTCATCAATTTCTTTTTCAACCAATTTTGCTTCTTTGTTGTCTATTAGAACGCCAAGCGATACGCAAGTTCCAACAACCTGTTTAATTGCTTTTTTCAAATCTTTTGCAAGAAGATTTTGCAATTTTGTTTTTGCAATGAAAACAACTCTCTCAAAAGCGATGTTGCCTGATTTGAATTTGCCAGCATCGCCAGAACCTTTTTCAATAGATAATTCTTTTTTTATCAGTTCAGATACTGGTGGCGAAAAAACCTTTATTTTGTATGTTTTGGTTTTTGCATCAACATCGATTTCTATTGGAACCTTAATTCCTTGAAAAGATTTTGTAGCTTCATTAACATCTGATATAACTTTTCCGATGTTTATCCCTAATGGGCCAAGTTGTTGGGATATTACTGGCCCGGGTTTCATACTCCCGCCGTCAACGATTAATTTAACTTGCATTTTGTTTTTCTAATTCTCCTTTTTCTTCTGATTCTGATTTCTCTTTTTCTTCACGCCTTATAACTTTTATGTTATCTATTTTTACTGTAACAGGAATTGGAACAGATGCTCCAAGAAGAGAAACAACTGCCTCCCCTTTTTGTTTGTCAATTCTTGTTACTTTTGCTTTTTCTCCCTTAAATGTTTGTCCAATCATCTCAACAATATCTCCAATTTCTATTTTTATGTCTTCAATTTTTGGTTCTATCATGTGTTTTATCTCTTCATAAGAAAGAGTTTTTCCTATGATTCCCTTTATGTAAGGAAGGTTAAAAACAGATTCTTCTGCTGATTCTCTATCAGCTGCTTCAAGAATTATGTATCCCCTTAATCCATGGGGGCGAGCAATTGAAAAAACATTGAGAGATTTTTTCTGAGCCCTCTCACTGATCATATCAAGAGCTTTTTCTTCTTTGTTTGTGGTTACTTTAATGATAAAAATCATCTTGTTTTTACTTCCCAATATTTCAAATTTTGAGAAGCAGATAAAAATTATGATAAAAACAGGTTTTTAAAATTTGCGATTAGGGTTCTGGAAGTTAAAAATGCGCCAAATAAATATAGAAATGGATAAAAAAGGATTAAAAAATAATTGATTTTGGAAAATGATAAAAGATTCTAATAAAAGGTTTTTTGAAGTTAGGAAGAATTTGATGAACTATATAAGAGAAGATTTTATGACTGGCTTTTAGAAGGGTTTTTGCGATAGGCATGGCAAACATATAATCTGAAAAAGGCAAGTGTTGGGGAAAATAGAAGGCGAGAATTATTCATTGTGAATTGGGCAACAAAAAGAACAAAATTTTAAAAATTATTGAGAAATGAAAAGATTTGGAAATTTGCATATAAAATAAATTTAAGATTGGATAGGTTATTGAGCTGAATCTAATTTTGCAAGATATTCTTTTATGCGTTCAATTATTTGAGGGATTAGAAATTTTTCTATTTTTGTTGAAAAAATTTCTGAGAAAGAAGCAAATTCTGATAATCGATAAGAATTTCCTTGTTTTTCAACAAACAATATATCTCTTAATCTCTTTAATTGTCGTCTTATGTTTGATTCTGCCAAGCCCTTTATTTCCATTGAGTTTTGTTTTCTCAATACCTCAACTCTATCTCTAACATCAAAAGAGGTAAGCAATTGTTTCTGTTTTCTTGCTTCATCTAAAACAAGAAGAATATCAACAATTATATCTCTTGAATCTCCTGGTTGCAATAAGCCAAGAGACAAGCAAACTTTTTTGACAAGTTCTCTTTTCGGAGAATCATATGGTTTTTCGTATTTTCTTAAAGTTATTTCATTAAGAGGCAAATCCTTTGGCATATTAATTAGAGTATAATAATAGTTATAAATGTAACTTTTAAATTAAGGAGAATGGAATTGATTGCATTTTTGGGGGAAGATAAGGCAAATTGGGGGCAAGTAACTGCTTTGCTTAACAGAGGGGAGTGGGAAAAAGTCGTTATTGTTAAAAATAAAAAAGCAGAGAACTATCCTGCAAAAAATTGCGAGATTATAGAAATTAATTCTGACAAGATGATAATGGAATTAAAAAAAGAAATTATGGAAAAAATCAAAAACAAAATTTCTGGATTGGAAGTTGCTTTGTCGATTGCGTCTGGAACTGGAAAAGAACACATTGCATTAATATCTGCTTTGTTAAGCCTACCTGTTGGCATAAAACTTGTAGTTTATACAAAAGACGGAATTGAATTTGGAAATTAGAATAAAATAAGCTAATTTATAGAGAATATTCTCAAAAAACTTTAATTGCCTTTAATAGATGATTGAATTATTCAAAATAAAATCATCAAAGGAAAAAGGCAAAAACCCATTTCATGAGCATTAGCAAAAGAAGTGCGAGAAGAAGCCATGTTGTAAATGCAAATGAGTATTTAGCAATTTTCTCGTTTTTTGTAAAGCCCAATATTGTAAGATAAAAGAATCTACCACCATCAAAAATCCCTGCTGGAATCATATTCATCAATGCAACTGAAAATGAAACTAAGACAAGCCACCACAACAAATCAAGAATAAAAACACCGAAATCGCCAATTGTTGATTGATAATAAACGTTTGGGTCGCGTATCTTGTTTATTATGTTATAAAACAAGCCAAAAATACCAGAACGTTTAGAAGAATATATCCCTATACCTAAAAATGTTTTTCCTTCTTTTTCGCCAAGGACGACATTATAAGAATTAATGCTTGTGCCATTAAAAGTTTTAATTTCAATTGTATCGCCAGGACTATGCCTTTTTAGAACAGATATTAAGTCGTTATAACTTTTTATTTTTGTAAAATCTGCTTCTATAATCGCTCCACTCAATTTTGCGTTAAATGCTGGAGAGTCGTCAAATGCATAAATTGAAGAAAGATTATTTTTGATAGAATTATTGAATGTCTCTTTTTCTATAAAAAAAGTTTTATTTTGTGATTCTATTTTCAACATTGTGGAGTTTTCTAAAGAAGATATTGAGGAAATTTGAGAGATGTTTATTTCAGAAAGCGAATAGCTATTAAAAATAATACCTGTCGGGCTAAATGCTGAAACAAAGAAAATCCATAAGATAAGAGCGAATATTATTCCTACAAGGATGTTTGCAAATGTTCCTGCTGCAAGAACAGACAATTGTGAAAAAATAGTTCTTTTTTTCATTTGTTTGTCATCTTGTTCAACGAATGCTGCTATGAATGGGCCAAGAAAACCAAATCCTGTTGAAAGTATTTTGATGTTGTTTAATCTTGCGAAAATCCCGTGTGCAAATTCGTGCGGGATGGCAATTGCGGCAATAATCAATATCCAATAAGTGAAATAAAATGGTGGCAAGAAATTAATTTTAAATAATTCTGGAAGATATGGGATTAGCGGCATTATAACTGGAACTTTTAAAGCTTTTGCAGCTATTGGAGAAGTAATATAAAAATATGCAAATTTTAAAATTGCATAGATTCCGAAAAACAAAAGAAAATAACCACAAACTACGATAAGATATTGTAGAGGTAGGAGGAGTTTATTATTTTTTTTAGTAAATGAATCTATTAATTTTATACCAATTTTTGTTTTATAAAGATACAATGCTCCCTCTCTCTTTAGATTTTTTCTTTTTTTATAGAGAAAGATAACTACGAATAGGGTAAAGATAACTAAAAAAACTACATCATATATTATGAAACTCATCCTACTTTTTCCTTATTGGGCGAAATGTTTTTCCTGCACATCTCGGGCACTTTATTTTGCCTGAGAGTATCCTTATTGTTTGGGTTCTAATTTTTTTGTTACAATCCCTACATATAAATACGTTTGAAAACATTCTTGTTTGAGCAATTGGAATTTTTGCGGCCATTTTATAATATCCTCATGATTATTTTCTTTCCTTCTATATCCCAATATTCTACTTGTTTTTCAGGAACTAATTCATTTTTTATGCCCTCAATAAAAGGCAAGTCAATTGTTTCATAACTTTCCAAATCCATTATTGAAGCAGTTGATTCTGAAACTGACAATACTTGGGCTTTCTTTTTTTCAATCATTGGAACTTCAAATCTCTCTGAACCTGGGCAAGCAATTACTTTCTTTTTTCCAGTTATAACACTTTTTGCTTCTATTCTGCATTTTGATGCCCCATGTTTTCCTGATTTACTGATGTCATTTGAAATTACTGAACATGCCTCTCCATCAAGCATTATTATTGTTCCAGGTTTAGCATCATAAGCATCAATTAATTTCAAAACCATATTCTTTAAATAAAAAGTAGATTTATAAAGGTTGCCAATCTGTTTAATTAGTTTTGGGATGTGAAAAGGTTAGTTTTTTAAATCTTCTTTGGATGATTTTAAGATGGTAGAAATTGTGAAGAAAAAAGATTTTGTAGAAATAAAATTTAGTGGATTCGCAAATGGCGAGCTTTTTGACAGCAATATTGAGGAAGATTTGAAAAAATTAAATCCAAAAGCGGAACCAAAAAAATTAATTGTCGTCGTTGGGCAAGGAATGGTTGTTGAAGGTTTAGATAAGGCATTGGAAGGAAAAGAAATTGGGAAAGAATATGAGATAGAGGTTAAGGCAAAAGAAGGATTTGGGGAGAGAAAAAAAGAATTGGTTAAGACAATTCCTTTAAAAGTTTTTGTTGAAAAAGAGATTTATCCGCGGGCGGGAATGGTTTTGACAATGGATAACATGCTTGCGAAAGTTATAGCTGTTTCTGGTGCGAGAGTAATAACTGACTTTAACAATCCGCTTGCAAGCAAAAACTTACGATACAAATTTAAAATAATAAGAAAAGTTGAAGACGAAAAAGAAAAAGCAACCGCACTATTTGAGTTTATATTTAGGTTTGTTCCTGAATTTGAAATTAAAGAAGAAATTGTTGTGAAAGGGCCGAAAATCATTGAGTATTATGTGAAATCATTTAACGAAAAATTCAAAGAGTTAATTGGAAAGGAATTAAAATTTGAAGAGAAAAAAGAAAATAAGAAAGAAACTGATAAAAAAGAACAATAAATTTACAACAATCCTTATAAATCGTTTTTACTTTTTTTAATTATGGCTGTTGTTGTTGATAACTTAAAAACAGAGAGTGAAATTGACAAAGAGTTGGCTTCTATTGTGCAAAAGCATATGGCAAGAATAAAAGTCATAGGATGCGGCGGGGCAGGAAATAATTCCGTAACAAGAATGAAAGAGATAGGCATTAGCGGATGCGAAATAATTGCAGTTAATACTGACGCGCAGGATTTGCTCTATACTAATTCTGATGTAAAAATATTGATTGGGAGGGAGCTAACTCATGGTCTGGGGGCAGGCAGTAATCCAAAAATCGGAGAAAAAGCAGCATTAGAATCTGAGATTGAGATAAAAAGAAAATTAGAAGAGGTGGAAATGGTATTTGTTACATGTGGATTGGGCGGCGGGACAGGAACAGGAGCTAGTCCAGTTATTGCAGAGATTGCGAAAAAAATGGGGGCTTTGACAATAGGAGTTGTAACTCTACCTTTTAGTGTTGAAGGGCAGAAAAGAATTGAGAATGCACAATATGGGCTAAATAAATTGCTTAAAATTTGCGATACTTTAATTGTAATACCAAATGATAAGTTGTTAGAAATAGCTCCTGAATTGCCAATGCATTCTGCTTTTAAGATAGCTGATGAAATTCTTACAAATGCAATTAAAGGTATAACAGAAATGATTACGAAGGCAGGACTTGTTAATCTTGATTTTGCTGATTTGAAAGCAGTAATGACTAATGGCGGATTATCATTAATAGGAATTGGGGAGAGCAACATAGATGACAGGGCAAGAGATGCGGTTGAGAGAGCAATTAATAACCCATTAATGGAAATAGAAATAATGAATGCAAAGGGTGCGTTAGTAAATGTAATTGGAGGGAGCGATATGTCATTAGAGCAATATAAAACAGTTATAGAAGCAGTTAGCTCAAAAGTTGCAAAAGACGCAAAAATAATTTCTGGTGCGCAGATAGTAAATGGTATGGAAAAGATGATGAGGGTTTTATTAGTTATTACAGGGGTCAATAAAAAAGAGGTTGGTGGCATTTTAATTGAAGAGGATGAAAAATTAAAAGAAGAAAAGGAAGAAGAGATAATTGACTTTATGGAGGAGGGGATTGAAGAGTAGAGCTAAAGTTCTACAAATCTTATTTCTGTGTTGTTTGAGTTGTGTTTTAAAAAAGATTTAAAAACAATTTATTTCTCTGATTAATATGGACATGAATAATGTAGGAAATGTGCAAAATCAAAATATTGTAAGCGAACAAAAAATAGGGTACATAAAAAGATTGGGCTCGTTTATATTACAATCAAAAAGAGTTTGGCAAGTTTTAAGAAAACCGAGTATGGAAGAGTTTAAGGTAACTGCAAAAGTTGCGGCGCTTGGAATATTGGCGATAGGAGCGATAGGGTTTCTAATTTCTGACATAATCAAGGTTTTCTTTAAATAGCGAAATAACAAGATTTAAAAACATATATTTATGATAAAAATTAATATCGTTTAACTACGAACCTGAGCGATATAATTCTATGCGCTGAGGTCAGAACGTAGGAGATAGAAAGATGGAATTGAAAAAAGCAATAGAAGAGTTGAGAAAGAATGAGAAAAGAAATTTTGAGCAGAGCATTGATTTAATCATAAATTTGAAAGGAATAAACCCAAAAAAAGAGAGCATATCTACTATAATTTCTATTCCTCATAAGATAAAAGATAAAAAAGTGTGTGCGTTTTTTAATGAAAAGAGTAATCTTGTAAAAACAATTTCAAAATTAGATTTTCCAAAATATAAAGAAAAAAAAGCTCTCAAAAAATTAGCAAAAGAATTTGATTTTTTCATTGCATCTGCAAGCTTAATGCCGGCTGTTGCATCTACCTTTGGAAAAGTATTGGGGCCAAGCGGAAAAATGCCATCCCCGCAATTAGGGGTCATAAGTTCTGAAGATGAGAATGCAATAAAACAAGTGTTAGAAAAAATAAACAAATCAATTAAAATAAGGGTTTTGGAACCTTGCATTAAATTATCAGTTGCAAAAGAGGGAATGAAAGACGAAGAGATTATTGAAAATATTATGGCGGTTTATAATGGAGTTGTAAATGTTCTTCCTATAAAAAAAGAAAACGTGAAAAACGTAATGATAAAATTAACGATGAGCAAACCAATAAAGGTGGAGATAAAGTAAGATGGTAAAGAAAAAAACAAACGCAAAAGAGAATATGAAAAAAGAAATACCTGCAGAAAAGATAAAAGCAGTTTCGGAACTTGTTGAAAACATAAAGAAACATAGAACTACATTGATTGCGTCAATAAAAGGTTTGCCAAGCTCGCAATTTCATGAGATAAAGAAAAATTTAAGGGGGAAGGCAATTATAAAAGTTGTAAAGAAATCTGCCGCAATTAAATCTATTGATTCTGTGGGGAAGGATTCGTTAGAAGAATTAAAAAAATTAATTAGTGCTGACATTGCATTATTCTTTTCAAACATAGAACCATTTGAGCTGTCATCTTTATTAACTGATAATCAAAGTCCGACAAAGGCAAAAGCAGGAGATATTGCTCCAGAAGATATTAATGTTGAACCTGGACCTACAAACCTTGTACCTGGGCCGGCAATTTCTGAATTATCTTCTGTTGGATTGAAAGTAGCTGTTGAAGGCGGGAAACTTGCAATAAAATTACCTCATACTATCGTAAAAAAAGGAGAGGTGATAAAAGATAATGTCGCAAGTGTTCTGGCAAAGCTTGACATAAAACCAATGAAAGTTGGATTTGAGCCAATTGCTGCATATGATGCTGTTGATAACAAAGTTTATGTTGGAATAAAAATTGACAAAAAGAAAACGCTTGAAGAATTGAGAGAAATGATTGGAAAAGCGCTTGGTTTTGCAGTTAAGATAGGATATTTGACAAAAGAAACTTTGCCATTTTATTTAGGAAAAGCTGCAAGAGAAGAACTTGCATTAATTAATTTAATAAATAGTAAATCTCAGGAATCTAATGTTCAATTAAATGCACAGGAGGGTAAATAATGGAATACATATATGGGGCTTTGCTTTTGCACAAGCTTGGAAAACCTGTTGACGAAGAGAACTTAAAGAAAGTTATTTCTGCAACAGGAGCAAGCGTTGATGAAGCAAAAATAAAGACGCTTGTAGCAAGCTTGCATGGAGTAGATATTGAAGCAGAGCTGAAAAATGCAGCTGTTGTGAGCGCAGCGCCTGCGGCAGGAACAGGAGCAGGAGCAAAGAAAGAAGAGAAGAAAGAAGAAGAAAAGCCGAGCGAATCTGCAGCTGGTTTGGCATCATTATTTGGATAAGCATTCCATTGTTTATTCAAAAAAGTGCAAACCAGCAATAGAGAGAGCTGGATTTCTTCTAATATAAAAAATTATAAATTAGAAATGCGATTAGTTAGTAATTATCTCGGCAGCCACTCATTAATTATTGAAGAGAAGAATTCATAAATTATAAAAACAATAGTTTCGTGTCTGCCTCGAGCCCGCGTGGCACAATGGTACTGCGCCGGTCTTGAGAACCGGTTTCCTTCGGGATCTCCCAGTTCGATTCTGGGCGCGGGCGTTTATATAAATTAAAGATAAAATTACTGCTAAAATTTAAATATTGAAATATATTTTATAAAAAATGGAACAAAATGAGAATTCTTACATAAGACAATTAGTGGATTATTTAAAGAAAAACTTGAGAAAAGGATATACAAAAGAATCTTTAAAGTGGGCATTAGTAAATCAAGGACATTCAAAGATACAAGTTGAGAAAGCAATGAGAATGGTTGATACTGAATTAGCAATGCAGGCTCCTGTTCTTGAGACAAAACCTCAGATAAAGGTAGAGGTTATAAAAGAAGAAAATGAAAATAAAGAGGAGAAACCCTCTTTCTGGAAAAGAATTTTTGGATTTGGAAAGTAGATTGTTTAAAAAATTTGTTAAAAAAGATAATTGAGGTGAATGAGTAAAACACAAGTGATATTAGGGAAGAATTATTTGATTTATTGGAGTTAGAGATGAAAATTAGATAACTATGATTGGGTTGGCTTCTTTGTAATAAGAAATTGCTTCTTCAAGCTTTTTTTTAGATTCTGCATAAAAAGTCATAATTGGTTCTCCTTTTTTTATTGTTTCGTTGTTGTGTTTGTGAAGATAAATTCCTGCGGAGTTATCAACAGGACATCCCAAAATTCTACCTAATATATTGATTGATTTGTTGTTTATAGAAATAATTTTACCGTTTTTTTTAGCAATTATTTCTTGTTTTAGTTTGGCTGGCTCTAAAATTAAGTTCTTTCTTCCTTGCGCATCAATTATTTCGTTAAATTTTTCATATGCTTTTCCTGATTTTATTATTGATTTTGCAAGTTCTTTTCCTTCCCCTTTTTTTGCTTTTCCAGTCATCTCAAAAATTTCCCCGGCAAGAAAAATGCATTTTTCTTCTAAATCTTTTGGTGAATCAACTTGTTTTAGAACTTTTATTACATCCAACATTTCTAAGACTGGGCCAATGCCATTGCCTATTGGTTGATTTCCGTCGGTGAGAACGACTTTTATTTTTAGATTAAAGTGATTTCCTATCTTGAGGAATTTTTCTTTTAATTTTATGGCCCTTTCTTTTGAGACTTTGGCATTTTTTCCATAAGGAATGTCAATCAAAACATATTTTGAGCCAACTGCAAGTTTTTTTGCTAAAATTGAGGCAATTAATTGTGATTCTGGGTCAAGGTTAAGAAGGCGTTCAACTCTTATTAGTTTATCATCTGTTGGAGCCAAACCGAGAGAACCGCCCCAAGCCAAACAGGCATTGGTTTTTCTAACAATGTTTTTTAGTTCTTCAACAGAAAAATCAACTTTTGTGATTGTTTCCATAACGTCTGCTGTTCCTGACGCAGAGGTTATTGCCCTTGATGAAGTTTTTGGCATTATTAGGCCCAAAGAAGAACAAATTGAAACCACTATTGGCGTTGTTCTGTTGCCTGCTATTCCACCAATTGAGTGCTTATCAACAATCTCCTTTGAGTGCCAATTTATTGTTTTTCCGGTTTTCCACATAGCTTCTGTAAGATAAATCGTTTCTTTTAACGACATACCATGTTCATAAACCCCAGAAACAAAATAAGCAATTTCTGCTTCTGTTAAAGAATTATTTGCGATATCATTTACGATTAGAAAAATTTCGTCTTTTGTGAGAGAGTTGCCTGCAAGTTTTTTTGCGATTAACATTGATGATTTTGGTTCAATTGAAAGATTAACATCTACGATATCATTGTCTTTTAGATTTAGATAATTGATTATCTCTGACGATAGAGAAATTTGTCCTTTTGAAATAAATCCTCTGACAACATCAACAATTGATATAATTTTTTTGTTATTTTTTGAAATTTCAACCCTGTCACCAACATGAACATTTAATGCTTTTGCATCTTGTTCTGTAATGAAAGAAACTGGCCTGCCTGCATCGAGACTTAATTTTTTAAGTTTGAGTTTCATGTGCTAAATGGAATCTTGAAAGATTGTTTTTGATCTTCCTCATAAAATAGAGACAAAAGACTTTTCTCGCGATAGAGATCAATTAGAATTATGAAATAAGCAAAAATCAGTGGGCCAAGAATCAAACCGATTATGCCAAAAACGAATAATCCGCCAATTGAACTAATAAATGCAAATAATGTAGAGAGGTTTGTTTTTCTTGATAGAATATATGCACGAAGAATATTATCTATATTAGAAACTATAAAAATATTGAAAAGTGAGAAAGCTATGGCTGAATAGAAATTTCCCATTATGAACATGTAAATTGCTAATGGCACCCATAATAAATAAACTCCTGCTATTGGAAGGACTGCTAAAAAAACTGCTAATAATGACAAAGAGAGGGCATTTTTAATTCCAAAAATCCAAAAACCAATTCCACAGATGATACCCTGAATTACTCCAACAACAAGATTTCCGAACAAAATTGAATATGTTATGTCTTTAAAATTTTGAACAAGAATTTTTTCTTTTGATTTACTAATCGGAGAGATTCCTTTAACAAAGTCCTTTAACTTGTCTGCGTCTTTCAATGAAAAAAAGAAAACCATACCTGTGATTAATAAATTGATAATAACTAACGAGACATTCAAAAAGACATTGACAAGAGAGTTCATTATTGAAGAAGTTAGCTTGCTTATCATACTATTTAATGATGTGGAGAGTTGAGTTAGAAATTGTTGGGAGGCATTTGGAAATAGATTGTTGATAATTGAATATATGTCTAATGATTGGGAAGCTCTGAAAATTTCAAAAATTTGTTGCACGATTAAAGGAATGATAAGCCAAAGTGGAAGCACAATTAATAAAATGGAGAGTATTAAAACAAGAGTTGCGGATAAAGCGCGATTGTTTGTGTATTTATTTATAAAATTAAAAATTGGCATAAAAATATAAGCGAGAATCAATCCCCATAAAATTGCAAAGATTATTGGCTTAATTATGAAAAAAACGATTATCGCGAATATTAAAATCAGAGCAATTGCAGAAAGTTCGCGAATAGTTTTTTCATTAAGTTCCATAATATATATTAAAAAATAGAATATATAAAGATTGCTTGAATGTGTTTGTTTTTGTTAATAAGATTTAAATATTAACTTAATTTTTAACGAAAATGGAAAATATAATTAAAAAGATTTTTTTTAAAAAAATTGACGAAAGCGTACATAATGATTTTGTAAAATACGGGAGAGGAAATTTTAAAGATAAATATCTAATTGACGCAAAAAAACAAAAAGACAAATGGAGCATAAAAACAAGTGCTGAATTTGCAAATTATCTTGTTAGAAGATGTTTGGAAAAAGTTTCTGGCGAGATTGAGGTGAAAGGAATAATTGTTTCAACATTTGATTTGAGAGAAGGAATGGGGGGATATGTTTTTGACAAAAATGAAGAAATAAAAAAAGCTATGGGGGTAAAGAAAATGAAGGTTGATAGTCGGATAGATGTTAAAAGAATAAAAGAAGTTATGGAAAGATTTCCAAAGGCATTTTATGCACTTTCTTTTTCTGGCAAGGATTTTGAGCTAAAAATAAAGGCAAAAGCTCCTAAAAGTGCAAAACCTTCTGCAGGAGGAGAGAAAGAAGCAAGTGCTGATTTTTGTTCGTTGAAAACAAGCGATAGAGGGATAGTCAATGATTTAATTTTTGATGTTCCGGATTTTAATGAAGTTAGTATTAAACATGAGATTGTGGTAAATGAGATTATATTACCAAAAGGCGAGAAAGATCCTGTAAAATTGAGAGAGAATTCAATAAGAAAGGGAAAGATAATAAGAAAAATTATTATTGACGGAAAAGAAACAAAAAAAGAAGCGGATTTTGAGGCGTGATTTTGATTAGATAGGTTAAATAATTAATCTAATTGAATTTAAATAGAAACGAGTAAGGCAAAAAATTATTGTTAACAAATAATAAAAGATAGGTTTTTAAATGTAAGTAACTTATAGTTATTATTGGTAATTATTAGTAACTATGACAGGAGTTAAAATAGACAAAGATTTATTGAAAAGGATTGAGAGATTAATACAGAGAAAAGACAAAAAAATAAAGTATGCACATAAAAAACAATTTGTGGATATTGCTGTTTTAAAATTGCTTGAAGAGGAAGAAAAAAATGAATAAAATAGGACAGGTTACAATATATATCATAATCGCAATTGCCGCAGTTATTATTATTTTGATTGCTTATAGCATGAAAGAGAGATTTGCTTCTGTTCCAAGCGTGGAAGTTGATTTGAAATCAGGAATAGAGAAGTGCGTTAGAGATAGTGTTAATGAAGC
>JAOAJC010000007.1 GCA_026414385.1 Candidatus Pacearchaeota archaeon
CGGCGGGCCTAACTATGAGGCTCTTAAGGTAGCGTAATGCCTTGTCATCTGAATGGTGACGTGCATGAATGGTTTAATGTGATGGTCACTGTCCCTAACCAGAACCTTCTGAATCCACTTACCGGTGAAAATGCCGGTGTTGCCTAGTGGGAAGCGAAGACCTTATGAACCTTTACTGCAACTTGTTGCTGCGATTTTAAGGAGGATGCATAGAATAGGTAGGAGCGTAGATGTCTAACTTCGGTGAAGACGGAGCGCCAGTGTAATACTACTCATTTTTCTTAAAATTGCTTACCCGAGAGGGGACAACAGCAGGCGGGCAGTTTGGCTGGGGCGGCACCCTGGAGAAAAGATATCTCTAGGGCCTATAAGGTAAGCTCATCCAGGTTGGAAATCTGGAGTTGAGTGCGAGGGCAAAAGCTTACCTGACTGTATTTCGAACAGTAAGAAATGCAGAGATGAAAGTCGGGCCTAGCGACCCCACGTAGCTTTTTAATAGGGCTCGTGTGTGACAGAAAAGGTACTCTAAGGACAACAGGCTCGTCGCTCCCAATAGTCCATATTGACGGGGCGGTTTGGTACATCGCCGTCGGCTCTTCCTATCCTGGTTGTGCATAAGCAACCAAGGGTGTCGGAGTTCACGCATTAAAAGGGATCGTTAGCTGGGTTAAGAACGTCGTGAGACAGTTTGTATGATATCTACTAGGCGCGCAATTGTCTGAGTGGAACGAGCATCTAGTACGAGAGGAACGATGCTCGGGCGCCTCTGGTGTAGCAGTTCTCATGGGGAGGCTGCGCAGCTACGCGCTAGCGAATAAGCACTGAAAGCATCTAAGTGCGAAGTCGCTCGCAAGACGAGACAATATAGGCCGTCAAAGAAGATGACGTTGATAGAGTTGGTGTGTAAGATCCAAGAACCCGAGGATTTTAGCACGCAACTACTAACAGCTAAACTTATTTGATATCCTATAATTCTCTCAAACTTTTCTTCCTGTTTGCTGAGTTGTTTAATTCTTTATAATTAATTTCTAAAAACAAAAATGTTGAATCTTATATAATTTTAATATTGATTTTTTGCCATATTAATTATCTTAAATCTATAAAAATTTCTTAACTTTTGATTTTATAAATGAGTCAGGGTAGGCCGGATTATGTTAATCTTTGCAACTTAATGCAAACAGATTATGCTGAATCTTTCTAAGCGTGCGGCTTTGGCACTTGCATCAGCGAAGTCGGCCGTTTCAGCATTTCCCTCAAATCTTAGCTTCCCTCACGGTTCATAGCTCATTGAGGGCTGTCTCGTTTCTGTTCCGGAGCTCTGCCTCGCGACAGGATATTTCCATATCTCGCACTTTATGGCTTAATAAAAGCCATAGATGTCCGGACCTTCCTCAGAAATAGCGCTCATAATTTTTTAGCGCTTGGCAATTTAATGCCAAATTTCCGAATCAGCGCCCTGACTCATAAAAACAAGACGTTAAAACTATTTTAAATTTTACGGTTTATAAATTTAAAAAATGGGAGTGGAGGGAATCGAACCCCCGACAGCACGAGCTTCAGTCGTGTGCTCTCCCACTGAGCTACACTCCCGCAAAAAAGTTAAACAAAATTAACTTTTAAATCTTTAGGAAATCTTTTGATATTCTTATTTTTATAACCTCTTTCAAAAAGTTTAAATATCTTAAAAAATAATCATAAAAATGTGTGGGGAAAATTCTTGTGCAAAATGTGCTGAGTGCATGCCTGTTGAATGCGAATGTCCAGAATGCAAATGCACTCCGTGTGTTTGCGAAAAAAAAGAAAAGAAATCAAAGAAAAAACCTAAGAAAAAATAGTTTCTGAATTATTTTTTTGTTACTTTTTCTTCTTTTAGTATAAACTTTGCAATTAAAAATATGACAAATGCAATTATAATAAAATTAATTAGTGCTCCCAAAAAAGCACCCCCATCCAATTACAAAAGGACCCAATGTCAATGTTGCTGTCTGCCAACCTCCGCCAGGAACAAACGGAGTTATCAATGGCATAATTATATTATCCACAATAGATTTCACAAGAGTTGTGGCAGCAATACCTATAATAAAAGCAATTGCCAACCCAATGACTTTATATTCTTTCAAAAAATCTTTGAACTCTGAAATTAGCCCCATCTTTTCTCTCGTTCTTAATTTTTAATCTTTAATCTTTTTAAATATTCCTAATCAATAACATTTATAAAAGATAAATTTTAATTATTTATATGTCAAAAGAGGTTGATAACAGTTTCGGTATTGCTTCAGTTATACTCGGGATTGTTGGATTAGTCATGAGTGTATTTGTTTTTCCAATAATCATTAGCATTGTTGGATTAATTTTTGGTATAGTCCAATATAAAAAATCAAAAAACAAATGGGCAATATGGGGTATTGTCATTTCAATTTTAGGAATAATTTTAGCTCTTTTGTTAATCTGGAAAATTTATCTAATCGCTAATCAAACCCAACAATTAATTAATGCTTGCATGCAAAATCCTTCGTTAGCTGGATGCGAAACTATAAATCAAATGTTGGGAGTTTCATAACATGAACAGAAAAGCAGCTATGGAACTTTCTATGGGTACGATTGTTGTAGTAGTTTTGTCAGTTTCTATGTTAATACTCGGAATGATTTTAGTTAGAAGTATAATGTGTGCAGGTATGCAAATTTCAGAAGATATTAGCTCAGGAGTTAGAAATGAGGTTAAGAATCTGTTTGGCGCAGATAAATTTGGAGTAAAATGCATGGGTGAGGGAGGACAAGATGTTAAATTAGGAACAGGTGGGAGAAGAAAAGTTGTTTGCATAATTAAATCAGAAGAACAATCCACATATCAGCTCATTGCAACAAAAATTGAGAGTTTGAAAGGGGCTTCAACAGATGTTGTTCAAAAATGGGTTCTTAATAAAGAATGGAGTGGTTCTGTCTCGCCAGGAACAGACAAAGAAGTAGATGTTGTTTTGCTTGATATTCCTCGCAATGCTCCGACATCCACTCTAAAAATAACAATACAAGCTAATAAAGGTGCAGGTTCTTCTGACACAATTACTTCCATAATAGATATTGTTCCAACTGGTTTTGTTAAGGGAGCTATTTGTTAAATTACTTAATTTTTTTATTTGTTATCTTTATATAGTCTAAACTTCTTGATAATTTATGAAATTTCGCGAATTTTATACATCATCAAATAAGTTAATTTTATGTGGAAAAAATGCTGAACAAAACGAGGAACTAATAAAAAATCATACTCTCCCATATGAAACAGTTCTTCATACAAAAGCACCTGGCTCACCTTTTTGCGTTATTAAAAATAAAAAACCATCTTTAAAAGATATAAGGGAAACAGCAATTATTTGCGCAGCATTTAGTAAAGATTGGAAGCTAAACAAAAAAGATGTAGAAGTTCACATTTTCAAGGGAAACAATATCTCAAAACAAAAAGATATGAAAATAGGAACTTTTGCAGTCAAAAACGCAAAAAATATAATTGTAAAAAAAGAATTAATAACCAAATTTTTAGAAAATTATAACGGATTAAATCAAACCATAAATGAAGATGAATAATTCGCTAAAATTTCAAATAGGAAAATCTGGAATTAGCCAAGGAGTTATAAATTCATTGGAATTAGCATTAAAAAATCACAAAACAATTAGAATTTCTGCGTTAAAATCTTCTGGCAGAGATAGAAATTCAATAGAACAAATGGCTAATGAGATTAAATCAAAATTAACAACTCATTGCGACACAAAAATAATTGGTTTTACTATTATTCTTTTCAAAAAATCTTCTTTTAAAAAATAAATATATAAAAACATTTAGAACTTAAACCCTAAATAAGAAAGATTTAAAATACCTCAAATCTCCTCAATTTTGGGCTTGATGGTTCTTTAAAACCAATCTAGTGCTGCAAAGCACGGCCTAGTTAAACAACATGACAAGCATAAGAGCAATAGAACCCGGTAAATACAATAAACTTTTAGCAGAAGCTTTAAAAAAAATTCCAGAATTCAAAAAACCAGAATGGGTAGATTTTGTTAAGACTGGCGCAAACAAAGCTCGCCCAAATATAGATGAATATTTTTGGTATAAAAGAGCAGCTTCTATTTTAAGACAAATTTATCTTAAAGGTATTGTTGGTGTCGAAAGATTAAGAACAAGATATGGTAGTAGAAAGAAAAGAGGGATGAAGCCAGCAATTTTTCAAAAAGCCGGTGGAAAAATCATAAGACTAATTTTGCAGCAAGCCGATTCTGCTGGATTAACTGAAAAAATAAAAGGAAAAAAATCAGGGAGAAAGCTAACTCAAAAAGGCAAGGAGTTGCTCGAAAGCATAAAATGAAACAAAAAAACCAATACAAATTAAGAATAAGGGGAGAATATCAGAAAAAAATAAAGTTGGGCGTTCTTGGAAGGAGAACTAAATGGGCTCCAATCTGGGCTGTTTTAAGAAAGTTCGGTAAAGGAAAGAGAGTTCATCCATCTGAAATAACTAAACAAAGAAGACATTGGAGACAAACCAGGCTAAAAATTAAACCGAGAAAAACAAGAAAAACACATTTAGGTTAAAATGGCAGAAGAAAAAAAACAAGAAAAAATTGAACGAGAATACATTATTCCGTTGAGAAGAGAATGGTTAAAAGTTCAAGCATATAGAAGGGCAGCAAGAGCAGCACAAACAATAAAAAAATTTATAGCAAAGCACATGAAAATAGCCGATAGAGATTTAAAAAAAGTTAAACTTGATATTTATCTCAACAATGAATTATTTTATCGCGGAATTAAAAACCCTCCTTCAAAAATAAAAGTTAAGGCAATAAAAGAAAACGATATAGTTAGAGTCGAATTAGCAGAAATTCCAGAAATATTAAAATTCAAAAAAGCAAGACATCAAAAAATTCATAAAAAAGAAGAAAAAAAGAAAGAAACAAAAGAGTCGGAAAAAACAATCAAAGAAGAAAAAACAGAAGAAAAAAAGAAAGAAGAAATAGAAAAAGAAAAATCTGTTGAAGAAAAACAAATTAAAGATGTAAAAGCAAAAGAAAAAGCAGAAAAACACACTACAAAAACTAAAGAGCCGCAAATTGTCCGACGTTCAATGAATAGACACTAATTTAAAGAGATAATTTCCCTCGCTATTTTCTCAGGAACATGTCTTAATATTGTTCTCTCCATTGAAGGATATTCTGAAACATAATTCCCTCTTACTACTCTTTCATCATCCCCCAAATCATCTTCAACAAGTTGCGAATTTTCTCCCAAATATTTTTGAAGCACATCTTGGCTCGGTTTTCCAACATTAACGATTATATAATCTATTTCAACACCAGAATATTTTTCAATCTCCCTAACAAAATCACTCGCTTTGAAGTTGTATGTTCCTTCCTTTGTAAATAAATTACACACATAAATTATTGTCGCTTTGCTTTCTTGCAATGCTTCTCTCATCCCCTTTACTATAAAATTTGATAATATACTCCCATATAACTCTCCTGGACATATAACAATTTTATCAGCATTTCTTATCGCATCTCCCGCTTCTTTGTAAAGATACGCTTCTGGCACATGGAATATTTCTTTTATTTTTGTATTTTTATCCCTTGGATAACTTATCTCTGTCTGTCCTTGTAAAAACATTCCATCTCCTGTTTCAGCATGTAATACAACTTCATCAGTGCTTACTGGTAATACCTTTCCTTTTATTCTTAGCAATTTTCCAGCCTCTTTTATCGCTTGCGCAGAACTTCCAGAAATAGAGGCAAGTGCAGTTATAATCAAATTTCCTAAATTATGTCCGTCTTTCAATCTAAAAGAAAACAAATCTCTCAATAATTTTGCTTCATTATCATCGGCAAGTGCAACCATGCATTGCCTTGCATCTCCTGGTGGCAATATTCCATACTCATCTTGCAGTCTACCACTTGAACCGCCATCGTCACTCACATTCACAATAGAAGTGATATCACACTCATAATTTTTTAGCCCTCTTAATATTTGAAAATGTCCAGTGCCACCACCGATAGTTACAATTTTTTGCATGCTTTTTCTTATTCAAAAAAGCTTTTAATTATTATTGTGTTAAATTAGTTGTAAAATCTTTTAAATAATCAATCCAATTAACTATTATGGAGATTAATCTTGAACAGATAAAAGAAAATAAATCAATAAACGAATTATTAGAATTTTCACTAATTAATATCGACAAACCCTCTGGCCCGACATCTTTTTCAGTTTCCCAATTCGTTAAAAATTCTTTAAAGTTAAGAAAAACCTCTCATTTTGGAACATTAGACCCACAAGTTTCAGGAGTTCTTCCTGTTGCACTCAATCGAGCCAGTCGGTTAAACGATTATTTTATAGATAAAGATAAAACTTATGTTGGGATAATGCGCCTTCATAAAACTATTCCTGAAAAAAAATTAAAAGAAGTAATCAAAAAATTTATAGGAAAAATAAAACAAATTCCGCCATTAAGGAGCAGAGTTAAAAGAGAGATTAGGGAGAGAGAAGTAAAGAGTTTTGACATTCTTGAAATTGATAACAAAGATGTTTTATTTTTAACGCAAGTTCAAGCAGGCACATACATAAGAAAATTATGCGATGACATAGGAAAAGAAATCGGAGGAGCACATATGCTTGAATTAAGAAGAATAAAAGCAGGAATTTTTGACGAAAACAAAAGCGTAAATCTTTATGATTTTGAAAGAGCAGTTGAAGAATATAACAACGGAAACGAAACTTTTTTAAGAAAAATATTAATCCCTGCAGAAATTATCGGCACAATTCTAAAAACTATCCAAGTTAGAAAATCTTCTTTACCAAGTTTGCTTAGAGGAAAACCTATTTTTAAAGAAGATTTTGAAAATGAGAGAGAAATAACCTCCCTGAACTATGGCGAAAAAATTGCAATTTTTTATCAAAATCGATTTATAGAAGTTGCTCGCATTACCAATGAAAAAAAAATTATTGCTCGCCCAGAATTTGTTTTTAATTAAATCCCAATCCTTAAAAACTATCAATTTATATTATATCAATGCGAGAATTTGTTTATTATTCAAGAACAGCGCCAACATCAGGGAGTTATATCAAAGAAGATTTGCAAGAATCGGGGCGAATAGATATTGCAATCCACACAGTTATAGCAACATTTTTTCTTAGTCACAAGATACGAACAGATGCAAAGTTACATCTAATTTTTGCAGGTCCGCCAACCCCGCCAAGGCATTTAGAAATGAAACCAGTAACAGAAGGTAAGACAGGTATAGATAAAATCTATCTCGCAAAGAAAGATGTCTCTTCAATTATCAAAAAAATGCTCTATAAATATAAAGAAGGAGAAAAAAAAGAAGTTTTCCCTGGTTTTTGGATAGAAAAAAAAGGACTTTTGGAGCTCGCAGAGGAATTATACAAAAATAAAAAAAATCTGTATATTCTTGATCCAGATGGAGAAGATATTAGGAAAGCTGAAATAAAAGAGAATCCTGTTTTTATTTTGGGTGATCATAAGGGATTGCCTCAAAAAGAATTCAAAAGATTAAAAGAGATATCTCATCCAATATCAATCGGAAAAAAAGTTTATTTTGCTTCCCACACAGTTGCAATTGTGAATAATGAATTGGACAGAAGAGAGATTTAATGTCAATTAGTTTAATTATTATCTATCATAATAATAATTAAAAACTCAAATTTTTCTAAATTAAAATGGCAAAAGGCATTTCAATTAAATTTCAATCATATCAAACGACAATACCAAAACTTCTTGATTTAATCGGTTTGGGAAAAGAATTAAAAAAACACTCAAAAATAATCTTAAAGCCATATATTCAGCCAATTTTAGAACAAAATACCGAAAAAAACAAATTAAATTTGGAATTTGTTGAATCACTTTTACAATATTGCATAAAAAATAAAAATCCTGTCGCAGAAGTTTTCATAGCAGAAGGCGCTGATGGTTCTGATAGCATGGAACTTTTTAATCAACAAGGTTATTCAAAGCTTGCAGAACAATATTCTATAGGTTTGATAGATTTAAACTCCACAGAGGTTGAGGAAGTTTTTAACAATAAATTCTTAAAGTTTCCACAAATAATCTATCCAAAAGTTTTAAGGGAATCTTTCGTCATTTCACTTGCGAATTTATCTTCAAGCGAAGAACTTGGGATAAAAGGTTCTTTACCAAACATGTTGGGCGCATTTCCGCTACCTTATTATAAAGGTTTTTTCTCAAAAACAAAAAAAAGAATAAGGCAATTTCCTCTCAAATACGCAATTCATGACATCCTTCTTTGCAAAATGCCTGATTTCGCTTTAATTGATGCATCTGAAAAAGGAGTTATGCTCGCAGGCATACCTCTTGAAATTGATAAACAAGCTTCAAAATTACTTGGCATAGAATGGAAAAATGTTCCTTATCTAAGATTAATTGAAGAAAATATAGAACGGTTTGAGCCAAAAAAAGAAAAAGATGATAATCTAACTCAGTTTTAAAAGTTAAAAAATTCAAAGATTATCAAACAACAAATTTATGTAAATCAAAACGACAAAATATATTAATCAAAATATTATTTTAAAAACATGAGGAAAGCATTAAAAATTCAAATTACTGGCCCAATCCAACCTTTATTCTTCAAGAGATTTATTAAAGATAAAGCTGATAAGTTAAACATTAGGGGCTTTGTTAGAGAATTGCCAACAATCGGAATTGATAAAAAAATAGAAATTTTCATAGAGGGGGATGAACCAGATGTTAATACAATGGCAGAGATATGCAAAATCGGGCCAAGTCAATCAACTATGCGAAAAATAGAAGAAAAAATAGAACAATTTCAAAACTTTCTTGATTTCAAAATCCTTGCAAACTAAGGTTTTAAGCCATATCTAAAGGTTTTTAAACATCTTTAATTTTTAACAATTATGTCAAGACAAGAAGAAATTAAAAAAGAGAGGTTAAAAAAAATCTCGGAACTTAAAAAACTAAACATAAATCCATATCCTTATTCTTTTGATGTAAAAAATATCGCAATTGAATTGCATAATAAATACTCAAAATTAAAAAATAACGAAAAATCAAAAGATTCTGCAAAAATTGCAGGGAGGATATTAACAATAAGAGATATAGGAAAGATAATTTTTGCAGTTCTTCAAGACAGTTCTGGAAAAATCCAACTGGTTTTTCAAGATAATGAAACCCCGGAAAAAACAAAAGAATTTTTTAAAAACTATATTGATTCGGGAGATTTTATTGGTGCAGAAGGAATTATTTTAAGAACAAAAACCGGCGAACTCTCAATTCTCGTTAAAAAAATAGAACTATTGTCAAAATCTCTATTGCCTTTGCCAGATAAATGGCACGGTTTAGAAGATAAGGAAGAAAGATATAGAAAAAGATATCTTGATTTAATTATGAATCCTTCTGTTAAGGATGTTTTTGTTAAAAGGGAAAAAATTATTGATTCAATAAGAGAGTTATTAAAATCAAAAGGTTTTATTGAAGTGGAAACCCCATATTTACAAACTATCTATGGTGGAGCAGAGGCCCGTCCATTCAAAACTCACTTGAATGCTCTTGATATTGATTTATTTTTAGCAATCTCTCCCGAATTGTATTTAAAGAGATTGGTTGTCGGAGGCATCGATAAAGTATTTACAATAGCAAGGAATTTTAGGAATGAGGGAATAGATAAATGGCATAATCCGGAATTTACTATGATGGAAATTTATCAGGCTTATGCTGATTACAATGACATGATGTCCTTGTTTGAAGAGATTTATGAAAACGCATGCAAGAAAGTTTTTGGAACAACAAAAATCAAACACGGAGAGATAATTTTAGATTTTAAAACTCCTTGGAGAAGAATGACAATGGCAGAGGCAATTAAGAAATATGCAAAAATAGATGTTTTAAAAATGTCGTCGGAACAATTGCTTGAGTTTGTAGAAAAAAATGGTGTTGAATACAAAGATGCAAGTTGGGGTTTGCTAGTTCAATCAATCTTTGAACATTTCTGTGAGAAGGAAATAATACAACCGACATTCATAACAGATCATCCAAAAGAAACAACTCCTTTATGCAAAGTGCATAGAAAAGATTCTCGGTTAATAGAGAGATTTGAACCATTCTGTTTGGGTGTAGAAATGGGTAATGCATATTCTGAACTAAATGACCCTGTCTTGCAAAAAACCTTGCTTCAAGAACAACAAGAAAAATTATCAAGAGGAAAAGAAGAAGCTCACCCATATGATGAGGACTTTGTAACCTCACTTGAATATGGGATGCCGCCAACCGGTGGTTTAGGTTTAGGTATTGATAGAATGGTTATTTTATTAACCTCTCAACCATCAATAAGGGATGTTATATTATTCCCATTTATGAAACCAGAATCTATTTCAAATTCAAATAAAACCAAAAAGGAGGTGTAAAAATGGGAGATGATTTAGTAGTCAAAAGCAAGATAAAGGAAGCTGTCAAGGACTTAAATGTGGCGAGCGATGTCCCAGAAGCGCTAAACAAAAAGCTTCTTCAAATCTTGAAGGAAGGAGTAGAAAGAGCAAAAGCAAACGGCAGAAGAACATTACAAGCAAGAGACATTTAAAAAAATATAAAAGCTTCGTTTATTTTTTATTTTTATGAAAACCCATTATTTTATATTTGTTATACTTGCGTCTTTTTCATTAATTTTTTTAATTAGTTCTGTATCTGCTTCTTATTATTCAATAGAATTTAACCAAATAGAAAATAAAGTTTTGGTAACACATAATATTGATTTTGACGAAGAACAATCAATTATTTTTCAGTTACCTTCTGATTTCTCATCTCTTTCTATCTCCAAACCATACTCTCTAACTAACAACGAATTATCTTTTAGAGAAAAAGATATTAAAATAAGTTATATAACCAAAAGCTTAATAGAACCCTCTTCAAAAGGACATTATTTTATTACAAAAATTCCTTTTTTATTTAATTTTGATAAATTAACAATTAAACTTATTCTTAGCGAAGGACATTTTGTCTCCGAAAATAAAATTTTTCCAAAACCTTCTTCTATTGAAACAGATGGAAAACAAATTATTATCATCTGGAATGTCACCAATGTAAGCAAAGATTTTGATTTTCCTATTTTTGTTTCAATTGAATCTAAAAATTCAATTATTATTTGGATAGTATATGTTTTGTTTTTTGTGATTATCTGTCTTGTTATTTATTTTGTTTATGACAAATATCTTAAAAAAACAAAGAAAGAAAAAAAATCGATACAAAAGGAAGACATAGAAAAATACCTTATGGATAGCGAAAAAGTAATTTTAAATGCATTAAAACAAGCAGATAGAGGCGAACTCTGGCAAAAACAACTACAATTACAAACAGGATTTTCAAAAGCAAAATTGAGCCGGATAATAAGAAATCTTGAAGCGAGAAACCTCATAGACAAAATTCCTTTCGGCAACACTAACAAAATAAGACTCAAATAATATTCTAATTTAATTTTATTAAATAAATTTTTAATTAAAGTGTTTGTTTCATCTTGTTTCAAGGATATTTTAAATATTGATTTTCATTAGAAAAATTATGAAAAAAACAATAAAACTGAAAGGAGGTAATGCAAAATGAAAAACTACGCAATAATAGCATTTGCTCTTGTTTCACTATTAGCGTTTTCAGCATTTGCTCTTGCAGAAGAAGCAGTTGTTTCTACAGAAGCGACTCAAGAAGAAGCAGAAATTTCAGCAGAGCCAGGAATAACTCCTGATTCAGCTTTTTATGGCTTGAAGCTTGGTTGGGAAAAACTTGGAGTGGCTTTCACCTTCAATCAGGAAAAGAAAGCCCAAAAAGAGCTCGCTCTTGCTAAAAAAAGATTAATGGAAATGAGAAAAATGGCTGAAAAAGGTAATGTAAAAGCAATGGAAAGAGCTCAACAAAAACATGATGCCCTTATAGAAAATGCTCAAGCAAGATTAGCACTTATTCAAGAAGACACAACAGAGACAAAAGCAAAACTTGCTGCAGAAAAAGTCATTGGCATAGAAAGAGCATTAAAAGCACATCAAAATAGGATAGAGGTTTTGCAAGATATTCTTGCTGAAAAAAATCTTTCTGATGAAGCAAGAACCGCTATAGAATCAGCCATAGAAAGAATGGAAAACCGAACAAAGGTTATGGAACAAAAACTTGAGGAGAGAAAAGAGCGTGTTAAAACAAGATTAAGGGCAATAACCGAAAAATCAGAACAAGAAATAAATGCAGAATTTGAAAAGATTGAAAACTCTTCCGGCTATACAGAAGCTCTAAAGAAAATAGCTGAAAAAAGAATTCAAAAAACAGAACAAGCCATTGAAAGAGTTAAATCAAGAATCTCTGAGGAAGAAGCTAATGGAATTAATCTCTCTGCTGCAAAAACCCATGTTGAGATAGCCGAACAAAATTTAGAGAAAGCAAAATCTCTCTATCAAGAAGGCAAATATAAAGAAGCAATAGCAACAATAAAACCAGTTTCCAACTATGGAAGAAATCTTAATATTGTTGTTAAGGCAATGCACAGAGCAAGGATGGAAGGCAAAAATCCGTCAGAAATCTCTGAAATAGAAAAAACACAGATAAGGGAAAGAGTGCAGGAGAGAATAAAAGAAATGCAAAATCTTTCTCCAGCTGCTAAACAGGAAATTAAATCAGCGATAAGGGAAAAAGTTCAAGAGCAAATCCAAGAGAGAGCCAAACAAAGCATTAAATCTCTTAAGTCCAAATAAACTCTTTTTTTCTTTTTTTATTTTTATAAATTAAAATCCTCTTAATAACGCTAAACACTGAATTTCTTTATTAAAACTTGCCAGACACAATGATTTTAAATATTGTTTAATACTAATTGCCATAAAAAGAGAAAAATGTCAAACAAAGCAAAAGGCTCAAAAGTAGAGAGGGAATTATTAGATTTACTTACAGAAAACGGATGGAGGGCTGTAAGAACTGCTGGTTCTGGAGTTAATGATAACTCTCCTTGCGATATAATAACTGCAAAATTGGGAAAGAAAGGTTTTGCAATAGAAGTAAAATCGTCAAAGAAAAATGCAATTTACATAACAAAAGAACAAATAGAAGATTTTGTTTTGTTTGCGAATATTATTGGATTAAAACCTGCGATAGCATTAAGATTTAACTATGAAGGTTGGATTTTTATCTCACCAGAACAACTAAAAGACACCGGAAAATATTTAGCAATAAGCAAAGATATTGCAAAATTGGAAGGCAAAAGATTCAGCCAATTCTTTGAGGAATAAGTGCCTCATTTATATTCATCGAAAAGTATATAAGCTTTGATAATATATACGTATATGGAAGAATTCCAAAAATTTATAGAGAGGATTCCGGAGAAAACACTTCATAGAGTTAAGGAACTCTTCGAAAAGAAAGAAAATAGTATGCCAAATCTTCCATATGATTAATTATGGTTGATCATTCCCTTTTTGAACCTATTTCTGTAATTTGGCATATTAATAATGTTTGTAATTCTACATGCAAATATTGTTTTACAAATGCTCAATATAGCAATACGTTTATAAGTAATAATTGCTGGCAAGAAATTGTTAAAAGAATTAATGAGGAAAAAAGTATAAAAAGAGTTTCTATCATAGGTGGAGAGCCGTTATTAAGTTTAGATTTGCCTAGAATTCTAAATCATTTAAGAAAAGATATAATAATAAATATAGATTCAAATTTAACAAAAATTAAAGAAATATGGAATTCTTCATTTAAAAAAGCTTACTTTTGCACAACTATAGATAGTATTATAGAAGATATTCATCTTAAAACTAGAGGACACTCTTCTAAAAAAACAATCGAAGGAATAAAATTCTTAATCAATAAAGGTATAAAAGTGATGGTAGTAATTGTAGTTAATAAGTATAATATTGACTCATTAGAAAATACTATTAGATATTTAATTTCAATTGGCGTTGACAAAATAGGCATAAGCAGAACAAGAATGAGTGGAAGAGCACTTAAAGTCGGCTATGATTATTTTTACCCTCAAAGTATTAAAGATTTTAAAAATAATACGTTCTCTATATTACAAAAATTAATAAATGAATATGGTAAAGATAAATTCATAATTTATAATCTTTGGCATGATTCTAAATTCTTTGATTTAGGGTATACTTATGAACCCAGTTGTAAATGTGCTCTCTTTCGTTTATGTATAGATTGGGATGGTTTTGCTTATCCATGTGAACTTATGCCTTTTTATTGGGATCTTTTCAAAGAAGCATACGCTTTAGAAAGGCCGAATGTCAAAGAATCTTCAATAAAAAATATTTTTGATGACTCCAAGCTTTTTAAATTTTTTAGAAATAAAATGTTGTTTTATCCAGTTGGTTGCGAAAATTGCAAATATAAAGAAAAATGCAATCATGGGTGTCGTTTTTATTCTTTTTTAATTTCAGGTAATCTTTTGGCAAAAGATGTGGTATGTAGGGCAGATTGTCTCTATGATGTCATAGGTTATAAATATTATTCGCCTCTTTTCAAAGAAGGAAAGGAAAGAATTAACAATAAAATAGCAAAATATCTAAACAAAAATAATAATTTTTTAGGGGAAAAAATATATGATTTAGGATGTGGAGGCGGAGTATGGACATTTTATTTAGAAGGATTAGGAAAAAAAGTAATAGGTATCGATATAAACAAAACTATGATTCTAATGGCTCAAGAATTTAAAGACATATATGATAAAAAATCCAGTTTTATATGGGGTGATGTTTTAAAATATAATTTTGATAAGGCAGACTCTGCGCTTCTTCTTGATAATATCATTTCCAATTTCAGCAAGAAAGAACTAGAACAATTAATAAATAAACTAAAAGACAAAATTAAGGCATTAATTATCGAATTTTCTGAAAGCAAATATAAAAATGAAACATATAATTATAAATTCAATGGATTTGATATCTTTGAAAAAATAGAAAAATATAAGGGTAAATTAAAAAGATTATTTAAAAATAAACAGACTGGGGCAGAATTTGAGATTTATACTTATCCCTGGTCAAAGGAAGAACTTATTAATTTATTAAAAAAATATGGGAATATATCTGAAGAAAATATAGGGAATTCAATTGTAATTAAATTAAGCTTTTAAATAATAAAGATTGGATATTTATGTTAACTTTAAAGTAGTCAAAATAAAAATATTTAAAAATTCAAGAATGTCTTCAAAAAGATGGTAAATAATTTAGAGTTTATGGTAGATTCTAATGAAAAACCAAGAAGATTAATAACTGCTGCTTTACCTTATATTAATAATGTTCCTCATCTAGGGCATATAGTCGGATCCCATTTGCCCGCAGACATTTTTGCTAGATATTGTCGGGCTAAAGGATACGAAACATTATTTATTGGCGGAACAGATGAAAATGGCTCCACTTCAGAAATTGCAGCATTTCAATTAAGTGTCCCTATCGAAGAATTTTCTGACAGATTACATGAACAACATAAAAGAATTTATGAATGGTTTGGGATACAGCATGCAAGAATTTTGGTGAGAAGCATGAGATTGGAAAACCCGAGATATTATTAAAAAAATTAACTGATATTGAGATAGAAAGGTACAAAAAATTTACTTCGCAAGGAACTGACTTGAGAGATTTTTTTAAAGATATTCTTTAATCAGCTTTTTCATTTATCTTCCTAACCTTTCCACTTGCCTTCTTCGAAGAATAAACTATCATATCTCTTTCCACCTACCTTCTTTTATATCATAACCTTTTCCCATTCCTTTCACACCAATCCAGTTTACCTTTGCTCCGCAATCTCCCAAACTTTGACATAATGTTAGTTGTCTTTTAATCCAAGAATTTCTATCAGCACACTCTCCACTCTCTGTTGTTCCTTTGATTAACGATTTTTCTTTTGTTATTACGCATTTGTCATTCGCTTGATTGCAAACCGCGCTTGCTTCAGCCCCTTCCCAAAAAATTAATCCAGGAGCAATTTTAGGAACGCACTTCTTTCCAACCATTTTGCAATCTCTTTTGTCACTATTTTCGCAATCCTCTGTCTTGTTCTGGAAAATGCAATCTTGCCACCTATTAACTCTGCATGCTGCTTGAGAAAAATCTCCTATTTTGTCTTCTATACAAACATGCTGACGAAAATCAGCACACTGTTCCAAAACCTCTTCACCATTTATACAGATGTGCTTGTAATACCTACTTCCAACACTATCTTCCTTATCAGTATAAACGCACCAACTCTCTCCATGTTTGTAATTCTTTCCATTTTGAGTATTATAACAATTCAAGTCAGCACACATGTATTCTCCATACATTGGCATTTTTTTTCTTTCTGCCTGTCTGCAATAACTTCCTAACAAATAATTACAATTCCCGCATGTTTTTGAGTTCATATTTGCATTTCCTTTTCCACAAACTTCTGTCTTGTCTTTTATATTTGTCCAATATTCTTTGTCATTTATTTTAGACGCATCATAAATATTGGCAGGATTTCCACAAGAGTCAACAAAATAAACCTCATCTTTTCCGGGCAAACATGTTGTTCTTGTTGTTGGTCCGCATTTTGTTCCCAATTCCTCAGCAGAACATAATTTTCCTGGGAAGAAAGTTGCATCTTTCATCGTAGTATTTTTTCCTTTTCCACATTGCTCTCGTGTTGTTAATTTGCATAATTTTTCAAACTCATAATCATAAACACAAGCGCCTTTTTCTTGATTCATAACACTCATAACACAATTAACCTCATTTTTTATCTCTTGTTTGTAATTTGTCTTCAATCCTAAATATGCAGATAGTTTCTTGCATCTCACTAATGTAACAAAAGCAGCCTGATCTCCTAAAACACAACATCCCAATTCACATTGAGCAGGTGCTTTCTCTGCCCATATTCCTTTATTGTTATTACACACTACTTGTGGCGTCCTATCAGCACAAATCCCCTCATTTGAATCATAACAAACCCCCAACTTACAATAAGAGGTTGCCTCGCAAGATGTTGGCGCTTTTCTATAATTTTCGTCACACTGTTCAGCAGGAACATTCTGACACCACAATCCTGATTTAGTTTTTTCGCAACAAACGCTTGGAACAGTTTGCGCACTTACAAACCCAATTAATGCAAAACTCGTTATTACTAAAATTATTAACATTAATCTATTTTTTCTATTGCTTGTTTTTTCTTTCATTTTTATTATCTGTTTATTTTCCATCTTTTTGTTTTATGCAAATGTCTGAATTCCATATCCAGCAGGCCACACTAAACTTCTTGAAGCAAACACAAAATAATCTCCTGTTGTCACATCACTCACATTGTAAATTTTACTCCCGTCATTAAACACCACTAAATCCCCGCTATATAATATTTTTTCTATTTTTAAATTTGGATAATATTGCATATACAAAGTTGTCTCCGAATCTCCATAAGCTGCTTCAAAATCAATTATGCTTGTTGTTATCATAAGTAAATCATACATCTTGCTCGGAATATCAACAGAAAACTTCTCAAAAGATTGTGTTGTCTCTTCTTTTGTTATTTTCATAGGAACAATAAAATTAACTCTTATTTTGTCTAAAACTATCTCAACATCTGAATATATCGCTCCCATTTTTACGGAAAATCCTTTTCTCTCATATTCTGTTTTTAATGCATATGCACAAGAATTTATTTTTTGTTTTAACATTCTCTCCATCTCGCTCTCAAAAGTATTTTTTATCATTGGTTCTTGAACAATGCATGTTTTGTAATAACCATTAATATAACAAAGATATTTTATTTTCATTCCTTTATACATTAAATACCCTTCAGGATTTTCATATCCTCCTCGAGAAGCCAATATATTCACACTATTTCTAACATCATCTTTTATACAATCTCTTAAAAAATTTTCTGGATTAAAAACTGGTGGCGCAATGCTTTCTTTTATTCTTGGATAAAGCAAAACGAGCAATATGGCTCCAACAATAACAAGAGCAACAATTACAAATATTGCTACCTGTCCCTTCTTACTCCTCATTTCTTTTATTATCGTTTTCTCAGATTTGTTATTAATCAATTCCCCTTCACCTTCCATTGTCTTTGTTTTATCTATCATCTTGTTAGATTATAATATCTTTTTCTTTCCAATCTCACTTGCTTTTATTTCTATAGTGCACTCATTTGGATTAGGTTCGTTTCCATACTCGTCTATGCACTTAATATAATAAATAACGTTCGGTTTCCACTCAACATATTGTATCCACTTAATGTTCGGGTTTGAATAAACAAGAGGTATTCCTTCTACAATATTAAAATTGCAATCACTTAACGAATATCTACACTCTGCATTTTCGTTTGTTGTTATTTTTATCCCTGTTCCTTCTTCCTTATAAACTCTTGTGACTTTTGGAGCATCTTTATCAACAAAAATCTCAAACATTGTTGAGTTCTTTGCGCTATTTCCACCTGCATCAACGCAAGTTACATAATATCTATAAACCCCGCTTGCTAAACTCAATCTTTGTTTATGCTTATAACTATTTGTCTCAAACATCTGCACAAAATCTCTCTCATTTTCAGTTGGCGAGAAATAACAAATCGCTTTTCCTTCTTCTGCACCATCTCCTGTTATAACTTCTAAATCAACATCAACAATGCTTGTCGCTCCTGTTATTATCCCATTTGGCCCAATACTTTCTATTGTTAAAGGTATTGTCCCTTTTAAATTAAGTTCATAGCTCTGCACCATTACATTTCTCTCATTTTCCGGCTTCTCTGGTTGATCCTTGCATCTAAAATAAAATTTGTTGTTTTCTTTGTCTTTTATTCCACTTAAATTTCCAGCACAAGTATAACTCATAATTGCATTAATCTCTCTTGCTGTTCTTGCACAATTCATTGAATTTTCCATATTTTCATATGGCTTGCTTTCTTTGCTCCATCTGCACTCTGCTGGCTCATTCACATAAATTTCTATAGGAACATTGTCAACTTTATAAGAAACATAATTGTTTGTCCCTATTGAACTATCTTGTATAATTGGTGGAGTTGTGTCAGGCCCTTTATCAACACAAAACTCTATGACAAATTCATCAACATTATAATTTCCATTTGCGTCTCTACACCTCACATAAAATGTCATTGTCCCGTCATTCTTTATTATTGGCGCAGTTTCTCCCTTTGTCTCATCAAATACATCAGGCCCAGGCAATTTCAATTCTTGCGTATGATTATAATCATAAAGATTTGTCTCTCCAAAATAAAATGACATATTCTCATATGAATTGGGGTGTTCATAATCAATTTTACATTGTGTTGGTTCGTTTGTTCTTATGCCAAATTTCAAGGGAGTGAATGGTGCCAAACACTTAGTTGATGTTTTATCATTCACAATTTTAACACCTCTTGCCCCTGGTCTTATAGCGCCTAATGGCGCATACCTTAATCCAATTGGGTATAGTGTTTCTTCAGCAGCAGTTATTATCGGAGATGTAACATCTTTCGGATTAACCCATGCGCATTTTTCGTCAGCAGTCCCTTTATTTAATAACTGGCATGCCTGTCCCAAACTCCTACACCTATACTCTGAACAAGGTTTAAATTTGTCTGCATTGCATTTTTCACAATCTTTACCTCCAACAGGAGGCTCATAAGGCAAACATGTAAATGATATTTTTTTCTTGTATTCCTCTTTATACATCAGCGCAAAAACAATAGCTGCAACAGCAACTCCTATTCCTATTCCAACTACTTGAGCTTTTGTCAAACCCCAAAGTGCTGTTTGTCCTATTTTCTTAGCCTCTGCAATTCCCAAAGTTATTTTATATGCAAGTACTCCTGCAGCAAGCGCACTGCTAATTGCTAATGATTCGCCTTTTTTTGCCCCAACAGCATTTGCTATCATAAATGAGGTGCCAAATACAGTAGCTCCCCATAATAACCCCTCCCCCAAATGCTTCCAGAATACCCTCCCTTCTATTGCACCACTTGTTAATCCTGCTTCTTGCGCAGCTTTGAATTCTTCTGAAGTTAAAGTTACATCATTACCTCCCTCTTTATAATCCTCCCACTTTCCACTTTCTTTATTTTTAACTTGCACCTTATAAATTCCTTTTTCATATTTAACTTGTGCATTCTCAGGTATACTTATTTTCTTTTGACCAATCGTCAATTGCCTAGCAGCATTATCCCTAAATGAGAAAGTTTCTCCTTCTCTTGGGATTTTTGTTACATGTATACCCTGCCCATTGCTCGTCCCAATTGGATTATTAAGTTTAGTTTTATCTTCTGCCCCTTGGTTTTTTTGTTCATTGGATGAGTCTGCTCTCCTTGTTGCACTATCTTGGTTAACGGATGATGGCTCATTTTTTGTTGCACTATCTTGCTTAACGGATGATGGCTTATGATTTCCATTTTGTCCACTAACAAATTTTATCTCACCAATCATAAAGCAAAAGGCAAAAGTTGCTATAATTAAAATAAAAATCTCACTTATGGCAAACCCTTTAAGATACAATTTATACCCTCTTTTAATCATTTATTAATATAAGAAACCTTATTTATAAATTCTTTCTATCCTTTTTAAATAATTTGAAATACTTTTTAGTCACCAACTACCTCAAATTTAACTACACCAATTGTTGTACCATCTTCACAAGTTAATTTTGCTATATAAGTTCCTATAGGTAAGCATCGTAGCGTCTCCCCCAAATTAAAACGATAATTATAATTTATTTCCGAAAACTTAAAAATGCCTTCATATATTATTTTACCATCAATTCTTTTTAAACTAAATTCTTTAGTTCCTGGTATTGTGCAATCATAAACACAAAAAGATATGGGCTCTTTATTTGTAAAAACATTTCTACCCCTCCCTATATATTCATCTAATTCACCACAACCATTTTTATTTGTATCTTCAAAAGTATTAAAAACAAAAAAATAATTTGTTGGGAGTATCTCCTCGGGCTGACGCTGTCGCTCAACAATAATTACCTTAGGTTCTCTTGCCCCAACAGCTTCTTTCATTGCTTCGCGATTTGCTAAGCTACCTTGAAAGCTAGACAAAGCACCCCATGCAGCAGCCTCCTTTACACTCCCAGCAGTTATAGCATTATATGAGCTAGCAGCACTACCAGCAGCATACAAAGGAAAACATCCAGAATTAAGGAGACCTCCAGCAATAGCTGTTAATCCCAATACAGAATTTCTTGCTTTTTTCCCTATTTTCTCCAATAAACTCATATTTTTCACAATATTCTAAAATATATAAATCTTTCTATTTGTTGTTACTATAAAGAAGGTATACTTTTTTATTTTTTTTCTATATTATCAGTTCAAAATCTTTTAACATTTTCTTATTGTTTTGAATGCTTTTTGTAATCTACCCTAATAATTTTCTTGTCAATTACTTTTTTAGATTAGCAAATACGCTTTTTTCTATCTAACCAAGTTTGTAGAAATACTTTTTAAATTATTTTGTTCTTTTAATATTCTTTGTTCTTGATAATTCTTCTTTTAAGCAAAACCTTTTGAGATGTTTTTTTAACAACTTTCAAAAATTAACCCCTCTTACACTAATAGCACATTGCCCTGGCTTATTTTCAAATTCATCTTTACACATAATATATCTTGTCTGTTTCTTGGCAAAATTCTCGCTATGCACAAACGCATTTCCTTGCATTAAGGTTCCATTTGCATAATTAAAATCACACTTTTCAAAACTATAAACACACTCCGCCTTTTCGTTAGTTATAACATAAAGCACATTGTTTTTGTTATAAACCCTTGTTATTTTTGGCTCTTCATTGTCAATTCTTACACTAAACAATGAAACATCTTCAGCAACATTTCCAATTTCATCTTCACATTTAATAACAATTCTCTTTTCTTCGCTTCCAAATATGTCATTTCTCGTTATCGCATTGAATATTTGTTTATGAACATTCTTTCCTGTCTCCATAAATCTAATAAATGATTCCCCGACCTTATAACTGCATTTAGCGTTGCCATTCAATCCTCCTGTTGTTTTCAAACTTAATTTAACACTCATCGGCTCCACACCAGAAACAAGAACACTTCCATTTCCAGGTTCAATGTTCGTAATCTTTAATGGATTTGTTTTTTTCAATGTAAATGAATAACTATTTGTCATTGTATTTCTCTTTCCTTCATCAACTCCTTTTAACCATGGCTGATCTATGCACCTTACGTAGATATTTTCTTCATTTTTAATTAAATTAATTGTTGCATTGCACTCGTAAGCAAGGTATGATTTAAATCTAATAGCATCCTCATCAGCACAATCAAAAACATTTTTCATACTCTCATAATCTTTATTTTCATAATCCCACTTGCATTCAGCTGGTTCATTGACAAAAATACTTATTTCTTGTAAATTAGTATCTGCTTTAACAAAATTTATTTCAGGGATTTTACCCAATACAATCGGTCCACTATTATCCTCTCCAGGTTTAATACACATACTAACAACATAATTAACAGGATTTTCATAACCATTTCCATTTCTGCATTTTATAAAAATCTTAAAATCTATTTTTTCATTAGGTTTGGAAAGCGTTGCTCCAAAACTCTCTGGAGAAGGAACGAAAAATTCAATTTTATGATTATCTTTGAATAATCCCCCACTTAAAGCATGCATATCATCAAACGCAACAATTTCCTCTGTCTCTTCACCAGAAACAATATAGCTGCACTGTCCTAATTTATCAAGAGCAATGCCAAAATTAAACTTATAATATGATTTTATGCAACCATCTTCCTCATTAGTTTTTATGGTAAATCCTCTATCTGTAATATCAACATAACTATATCCTTCTGGTAACACTCCATCAAGTTGCTTTATTTTTGGTGGCACCACATCATTTTTATTAACCCATCTGCAACTTGCAATCCCTGTCTCACTTTCATCAAAATATTTACATTCTCTCCCTAAACTCTCACATGCGTATTTCCCACAAGGCAATCCATCACTCCCGCACTTCCAGCAATTTTCTCCTCCATATTTTGCTTGCCACGGCAAACACTCATATGTTATTGACACCCTATTTGTGTCGCCTATACCTATTCCATATACCATTATTATAACTGCAATAATTGCATATGGGGCTGTCCAAGGTGCATAAACAAGAGCAGTTAAGGCATTTACTTCTTCTTCACTTAATCCTCTAGAAAATCTATCTAATATATTAGCATTTCCGGTGCCCAAAAGTATGAGCCCTATTGGCCCGCCGACTATTGCTCCTGCTATTTTTAAACTTGCTGGCCCTTGTTTCGCTTCAACCTGTCGTTTTAAAATTGCAGTTGTTGAACCGCTTGTTCCTTTTATCTTTGAAATTATTTTTAAGAACTTTTCCGTTAAACTCTCATTTTTTAACAATATCTCGGCATACAATTGCGCATATGGATTTATGTCAATAAAATTATCTTTCGTCTCATTTGCATAAATTATTGTTATCTCTTTTCCAGCATCATAATTTAATAATTTTTTCAAATTTTTTGTTTTTGAATTCCCCTGCTTGCTAACTTTAAAATTCTTAACATAATCTCCCAAATAATTCGCTTTTCCACCGCAATCTCCCAAACTAATACACATATCGTTCATTTTTTCTATAAACTCTTCTTTTAAACAATCACAATTCACCTTACAATCCCAACCACTCGTTGTTTTTACTTCTGCCACTTTGCATTTTTTTGTTGCAAATCCGCATTTTTCTTCAACGCTCTCAATATCTTCTCTATCTCTATTAAAACCTACAGGATATTTCGGAGCGCACTCTGCAACAGCAAATTTCTTACTTATGCTAACGTTTTTTATATAACAATCTGGATTTTTAATGCACTCTTCGAATATTTTTGTTTTGTCAGCTTTTTTCTCTTTTAATTTTTCATTTATCTCCACGCACTCACTCCCCCTATTAGCAGAACATCCTGCTTGCGAAAATAGCTTCCCCATTCCGATATCAATTCTTGCTTCTCTACATACCTCTGCCCTATAATCTTGACATGGCTGTATTCTAACCACTCCATCAACACAACTCATAACAAAATGCCTGCTTCCAGGCAAATCCATCGCATTCATTGTTTTATTATCTATTCCAGTTAAACTTTGATAATGGCACCATGTTTCTCCATGTTCTCTTTTATTTCCCCACTCGTCAATGCACGATAAATCTCTACAAACAAAATTTTGCATACTATCATCAAGCTTTTGTTCGTTCGTCTTATTCCCGCAAATGCTTCCTAACATATAATCACAATTCCCGCATGTTCCTCTATTCATAAAAGGATTATTTGCTGTCCCTAATGAACAGCTCTTTTCCTTACTCAAAACCATTCCATTATTCCAACTTCTTGCTTTGTTTGCATCATAAATATTCTCTCTATTCCCACAAGAATCAAACCAATAAACTTCGTCTTTCCCTTTAACACACCCAGAACTTTTCTGTCTCTCGCATTTTGTCTTTAACTCAGGATTAGAACAAAGATAGTTTGGATAAAACTCTCCTCTTTTTTGTTCGCATTCTTGTCTTGTCCCAAATTTGCAAACATTATAATCATCTTCTTTTCCTATAATACACGCCCCTTCTTCTTGCGTCTTTGTTGCAAGCCAGCAATCAATCTCATTTGTTATCTCTCTCTTAAAATTCATTTCAATTCCTTTTCTTTTTGACAAAATCTCGCATCTTTTCTCTGTTACAAATTCAGTTTTTTCTCCTATAATGCAGCACCTTTTCTCACAAACATTAACATTTCCATTTGGTTCATTATACCATATGCCTCCTTTTTGTTCGCATCTTTTCTTCGGTGAAATTATACAATTTCCTTCAAAATTATCAAAACAAGTTCCTATTTTACACTCTTCTGTTTCATCCATCTCTAAAGGAATGCAATTATCCTTGCAAATACTATTACAAATACTTGAATTGTACTCTTGGCAATATTTTCCATCTTTTGTCTCTATGCATGTTGCAATAACCTCTTCTTGCGCAGATACCAACCCTTTCTCACTAAAAATGCTTTTTACTAATTTTTCATAAAATAACATAAAAATCTCAATCTTGCTCTTTGAGTTTTTCTTTTGCTCAATCACATTTTTCTCTCTTATCTCAAAACTTTCGCGAATAAAATAAGAAAATGCAAAAATCATTCCAATTAATAAAATAATCTGCACGATTGCTTTGAAACTCTCGTTCTTTTTCATCTTAAAAACCAACAGGTATTACACACCCCCTTACAGCAAAATTCATTTTCTTGCCAGAACTTATGTCTTTCAAGCTATATAGTTTAACAGAATCAGAAGTTACGTATAACCTTATGTCAATCTCAGGATACATCATCATATACCCTGTATATTCAAAAGAACAATATTTTGCTTCATTATTAACAATTTCGATAGCAACATTAATTAAGTCATATGCTGGATTTGTAATTTCAATTAAAAATTTATCAAAACTAATTTTTGTCTCTCCCTTGCTTGCAATTATTTTTTTCTCAACATCAACAATTATCTTTCCTTTAGTCATTGAAATGCTAATGTTTGTTTTTTCACTTTTGATTTCATAATTTTTTCTTTTCAATGCAAAAATTAAATTATTGATACAATTCTCAATTTTTGGTTCAGCATAAATCAAAATTTCATTATTTATCTCGTTAATAAGCATTGGATGTTGATTTATACAAGGCTTATAATTGCCTGCATTCTCGCACAAATAAGTTATCTTTGTCTTATTAAACAATTTATAATTTTTCGGCTCAATAAACCCTCCTTGTGGAAGCATAATGTCAGTTGCTTCATTAACACTATCTCTAACGCACTTCTCTATTCCTGATTTCAAATCAACTTCCACGCTTGGAACAGGGACAAATCTCTCCCGCATAAACAAAAATACTAAAAAACCCACAACAATAATAACTGCAATAATAACATATATAGCAATCTGCCCTCTTTTTCCCATTTTATTATTCTTGCCTTTTTCCATATATAAACTTATTTTTATCCTTTAGTAACCACTAAACAATCCTCCTGAACATTTCCAAAATAATCCGTGCATCTTAGATATATTGGTTTTTTAACTGTAAAATCTGCTTTATGCACAAACTCTTTACCTTCCATTAAAATCCATTTTCCATAATCTCCTTCGCACCCATCGCGATTATAAACACACTCCGCCTTTTCGTTAGTTATAACATAAAGCATATCTTCCTTGTCATAAACCCTTGTTATTTTTGGCTCTTCGTTATCTATTTTGACTTTGAATCTTGCTATTCCTTCTGCAACATTCCCGATAGAATCCTCACATTTTATCTCTATTGTCTTTTCCTCATCTCCAAAAATATCATTTTTCCATAATGAATTAAATATCTGTGAATGTTTGCTTCCAAAAGTTGTTGAGAATTCAACATATTTCTCTCCTACTTTATAACTACATTTTGCGCTATTATCTATCCCTCCTTTTGTTTCTAAACTTAATTCAATCGTTGCAGGTTCAAATCCTAAAACTATCTCTTCATTATGTGGCTTAATATTATCAATTTTTAACATCAGAGTTTTCTTTAAGTTAAATGAATAGCTTCTTGTCATTGCATTTCTAAAACTTTCGTTAATTCCTTTCAACCATGGTTGGTCCTTACACCTCACATATAAAGTAGTATTTTCTTCGATAGGCAACACCCCATAACATCCATATGCAATCACTCCAGCATACATTCTCTCATCTTCATATAAACAATCAAAGGTGTTGTTCATTTCATCATAATTTTTGTCAATCCTATCCCATTTGCACTCTGACGGCTCATTAAGGTATATTGTAACATTTGAATTTATAGTATTAGCAAGGACAAATCCATTAATTGGCTCATATCCTAAAATTATCGGTTCAGCAACATCTTCTCCAGCTTTTAAGCACATACTAATCACAAAATCTGCTTTGTTTTCATATCCGTTTACATTCACGCATTTCACAATCAAGTCAAGCATTATTTGTTCATCAAAACCAACTATCCCCAAACTACTTAAACTCGGAGCCATAAAAGGCATCGTATGATTATATGCAAAAGCACTTCTCTCCCCAAAATAATATGGCATTTGTTTATAATCTATGCT
>JAOAJC010000008.1 GCA_026414385.1 Candidatus Pacearchaeota archaeon
CAATTAAGAGGAGTTGGAGCAACAAAAGAAATATTATAATACATAGCAGGATCAACAACATAATCAAACTCAATACTCTCATTTCCTGTTCCATAAACCAACAAATCAAATGTATCTTGCTCGCTTGTGAGATTGCTCAAATAAATCTTATACCAATTCTCATTTCCAACAATTCCAAAATCACCCACGCTATTATTCTTATCTTTTTCATAAACTCTTATTGAAACATTTGAATAATTGCTTCTCGCATAAATCGTAATGTCATTTCCATTTACTAATGGTTTAGCAAAAGTTACTCTTAAATAATGTCCTGTTGGGATTTCTTTCCAAATTCCATCTTTTTCCTTAACACTATCATAAACATCTTCTATAAATGTCCTGTTATTATCTAAATGTTCTGCTTTTGTTATTAATATTATCTCAAATGTCTGATTGCTTAAATGCGGAGTAATCCACTCAATATAATCAATCTTTCCATTATTATTTAAGTCGTAAGCCTCAAAATCAATATAACTCTTGTTTTCTACCCAATAAACTTTTATTTTATCTTCATTTCCAACACTAATAATCTCAGAAACATTTGTATATGTTAATACATCAGTATAATTCAAACCATCAGGCCCCATAACTATCACTTTTTTCCTTACTTCAAAATCCTCTTCAATCGCTCTCGGCTCCTCTGTATAATATTCAACAACATACTTACTAACATTCTCAGCTAAAACAATCTTAACAACATCATCATTAAAAGAATCATTATCATAACCGCCCTCATTATTTTCAATAGCTCTACCAGTTATACTAATTATTTTTTTGAATGTTTTCTTTACCCACTGAATAAATCCAGATTCCTTTCTTAATTCAATTTCAGCACTAACTTTGCCAACAATGCCCCATGTTATAAGATTAGATTCAACTCTCTCCTCCCCATCCTCAATCTTCTTTATTGTAATGTTCTCTGCTTCTTTCGGCAACTCTATTGTTATGTTTTCAGGAACTTCTAAACTAATGTTCATAACCCACTTCACTTTCTCATTTAGTTTTATCTCGCCTCTTGTTTTCTCTATCTTTATCTTTCCAGAAGAAACCAAAATATCAAACTCATTGCTCTCTAATCTCTCGCCTCTCTCATTTGCATAAGCTATTATCTTTCCTTTTCTCGCACCAACAAAATCAAGCTCAGGAATTAATGTCATAATTCCACCATCAAAAACAGCAGATATATTCTTGCAAGCAAACTCATACTCTTCTGCGCCATCAAAATACTCGCTTAAATTCAAACTATAATTTTCATTCTTCGCTATTCTTATTCTCTCTATTTCCTTTGTTAAGCTTATGTTTGAAATGTTCTCACTTAAAATTGTTTCGTTTATCACTCCTTCCTCACTCTCATTTACTATGCTCTCTTCAACAACTATCTCTCTCTCAACACTAGTTATTAAAACATCATTATAAACAACTTCAATCTTTAAAATTCCGTTTTCAGCCAAAATCTCAAAATTAGAAATATTAATTTCCAAAATCAAGTTCCCACTTCCCTTATAATCTCTTCCAAAACCCTCTTCTTCTATTGAATAATCAGTGCTTACTTTTATATTATTTCCATCAACCTTTATCTTAATGTTTTCATCACCTATCTCTTTACCATTAACCTTTACACTTCCTTTCTTTATCTTTACTTCTTGTCCCTCTTTTAATTCATAAATAAAATCCTCTCCCTTTCTCACTCTTCCACTAATAACATCTTCCTCAATTACTCTTCCTGTTAATATTGAATTTCCAGTTATTCCACTCTCACTTCCCTCGTTATTTTCACTACCTTCACTTACCTCATTATTTTCTTCACTTTCTTTGTTATTTATTTCCTCCTCAGATTGTTCTTTTCCACTCTCATAATCACCTTCCTGATTTTCTTTCTCATAGACTAACTCAAAATCAATATACGGATAAACTTCTTTTTTCCCTTTTATTCCATAACCCTCTCCACTTCCTCCTAAATCAACATTTTCAGCATAATAATTACCACTCTCTTTCTCTCTCTCAATTAAATCAGAAAGCAAAAACTCTTTCTTATCATCTCCCAAACTCGCAATAACTTTAGAATTAGCAGGAATTAACTCTCCTTGTCTTAGATTAAGCTTCAAAACACCATTTATCATCTCTCCTTTCTGATAATTTGTTGAAATGTCTGCAATAACTCTTGATGTCTCTATCCCAAAAAAATAACCTGCTAAAAAAACAGCAAGAATCAATATAATTAAAAAAGAAAAAAAAGTTACTCTACTACCAAAATTCATAAAATTATTTTCATCATTAATAATCCCATATTTCTTCAATAAAGTCAAATCTTCATTCTCTTTCTTTATTTTTTTAAAATACTCCTCTTCACTTAAATATCTTTTCTTAACTTTGTTCCCTTCCCGATATGACTCATAATAATAGGGCCCATATTTAACGCCGTTCTTTATTATATACTTAATATGCACCATTAACCCAATTTCCCCTTTTTTACTCTACCAACTACTTAGAAAAATTAATATATAAATATTATTATTAAAACAAAAATTAAATGTTTTTTTATTAATTTTACCTATTTTTTTACTCTATTTATTAAATCCAACCTCTCTTTTTTATTCCCTCGTTTATTATCTCAAATTCAAGTTCCCTCTCTTTCAAACTACGATGCTTTCTTAAAATAGCAACCCTCTTTCCCTTTTCATTTTTTAACTCTATTAAACATTTTCCCCAATATTTTAAAATATCCCCGGCAACCATTTTCTGCGAATCTTCCCAATTATAAACCTGACTAGTCACAATTACAGGAATTTTTCTTTTTCTTGCTATTTCTGCCAAAATTCTTAATTGCTTCACTAATTCAGAATTTATTTTCCCAACAGAACTTTCATCGTTTTCTCTTGCCGAAGCAAGCTCTAATCTATACAAAATTGTTATACTATCAACAACAATTAAACCAACTTCTTTATTTAAATACTCAAGAAGCTTCTCAAAATCCTTTTTTTGCTCTACAAAATTCGTTGGTTTTAACAACAAAATGTTTTCCATAACTTTCTCATACTCTCCTAAAGCAAGCTGTTTTACTCTTTCCACAGAAAATCCGCCTTCACTATCCATAAAAATAACTTTTTTCCCTTTTTTTGCTTGAGAAACAGCAGCCAACAAACAAAAATTTGTCTTCCCGCTTCCAGGTCCGCCATAAATTACACTTATTATATCTTCCTCATAACCACCATAAAGCCACTTATTTAAATCATAACTGCCTGCAGATATTTTTGCCATTATTTATCCACTTCCTAAAACCTTATAAAAACTCTTGCTCTGCAATGCAACAATCAATAAATTAATTACAAAATTACTTTTTCTTCAAACAACTAACAATCTTATCACAATCTTTTTTTATCTCTTCAATCGCCTCAGAAATAGCTTTTTTTACTGTTTTCCCACTTGACTCCACTCTAAAAATCAAAGGTTTTGTAGGATGCTCTCTCTTCCAAGCAGCAAATTCAATTCCATTTTTATTTAAATAAACCCTTAATATCTCTGCGATTGTTAAATTATCAATCTTAACCTCAATCTCATTCTTTCCTTCGTTTATAATCTCAACTTCCATATTCAAAAATCCCAATTATGCTTTATAAATCTATCTTTTAACATCCTCTTTCTTATTAAATATAAAAATGAATAATAAATCAAACACTAAATTTTCCTTAAATCTAATAATTCTTCAACACTCAAATTTTTCAAAAATAATACGCAAAACAACTATTACTTTGCCTTATAATAATTTTTAAATCAAAAATTTATTGTTTTTCCCCTTGTTTATCCTCTCCAATTAACTCTATCTCATCACCAGAAAACTCAATTTCAAGATTCTTTTCGTCGATTACCTCTGGCTCTTTTCTTGTCTGATTTTGTTTATCTTTTATCCCGCTTCCTATTATTCCTGCCTTGTTCTCTTTATTTTCTCCCACACTACTAGAAACTCTTTTTAATACCTCGCTTACTCTTGTCGCATTTAACTCCTTTGTCAATGAAGGAGCCATTGTTTTATCTTTTCTTAAATTTAGCCCAAGATAGTTTTCAAGCTTACTTACCAATATAAAATTATTTGCAGGTAGCACTCCATTCTCAATTATTTTAATATCATTCTCGCTCTCACCAATTGCAAGCGCAACCTGTTTTCTTGTCAATCCCCTCTCTCTTCTTTTTTGTGAAATTTTCCAATGAAAATTTTCAACCAATTCTTTTGTTACATCTCCTTCCTTATATCTTAATGGCCTTCTCAAATCATCCATTCCAGCAATCATTTTTCTATCTCTATCTTTTTTTACCTCAATCGTTCCAGATTTCTTATAACCTATTTTTTCAAAAAATCCTTGTGGTTCAGATTGCTGGACCACCCTTAAAACAAGCAACCCCTCTCTTTTTGCATAACTCTCGCTCACCCTAACAATCTTACCATTTTCTATTGCTTCCACGATTTTCTCCCCACCCATATTGCCAATCATAAAAAAACAATTACGTTTTGCTTTTTATTTATTATTGTTATCTAATTAATGCATATAATAATATATTAATCGCAAAATCTGTACTTAATCAAAGTCCAAATTGCAATTATTCCATCTACCCATTTTATTTTCTTGCCTTTTTCCTTTCCTCTCGGATTATAAGAAATAGGCACCTCAAAAATTTTAATTTTCTTCTTTAAAATTTTAGCAGTTATTTCAGGTTCCCACTCAAATCTCTCCCCATTTATTGTTATTTTGTCAATAATTTCTTTCTTAAATACTTTATAACAAGTTGGTTCGTCAGTTAATTTTGAATTAAACAAAAAATTTGTTATGAAAGTAATAATCCTTCCACCAAGATAAAAAGATAAAGAAGAATATTTATTTTTTTCATTTAATATTCTCGAACCATAAACAACTTTTTCTTTCCCATCGATTATTGGTTTTATTAATTCATAATACTCATCGGGATTATACTCTAAATCAGCATCCTGCACAATAACAATATCCCCACTCGCAATTTTTAACCCACTTTTTATAGCATGTCCCTTTCCATAATTTTTATCATGGAATATAATCTTCAATTTTTCTTTTCTTTCTAGTTCTTTTAACAGTTCCCTCGTTCCGTCATCCGAATAGTCATCTACAACAATAATCTCTTTTTTAACATTTTTTATATTAGCGCATTTAACTCTTTTTATAACCTCGAGTATGGTTGTTTTTTCATTAAAAACAGGAATGATAATACTTAACTTCATTTTTTAAAAATAGCATAAACGCATCTCCCGTTGTCTTTTTTATATTTTTCAACATAACCAAATTCCTTAATCAGTTTAATTTGCTCATCCCTTTTATCATAGCATGAAAAATAAAAAATACAATCAGGATTTTCTTTTTTAAGATATCCACCTTTCCAAGTTTTATCAAAAACCTCATATGGAAAAACAACATTATTATACCTAATTAATGTTCTTGGATCAGATGTCGCAACCCTCTCGCACGATAGATTAATAGGCGGGTTACTAAAAAATTTCCAATATGCAATCTCATTATTAGAAAAATTTAATACTATACTAACCAAAATTAAAGAAATTGTAACATAAATAGCAATAACAAAAATTTTTTTCCATTTTTCTAAACCACATAATCCAAAAGCCGAAAAAAGAGCCAAAAATGGGAACACCAACATAATATATCTATCTTGTTTTAAATAAAAGATTTGATAAAAAATAAAAAATAAAATCGTTGGTAAAATCAAAACTATAACTCTCTCAGCAAAATTATTTTTCTCTTTTGATATTTTCCACAATCCAACAAAAATAAATGGAACCAATATATTGAATAAATAGAGAATTGTTTTGAAATAAATAAAATCCGTCGTCGTAAAAAAAGTTTTAGGTATCCCTGGAAATGCTCTTAAATCATATAAATGCCCAAGATTTTCCTTGAAATAATTTTGTGAAGCATTCCAAAAGAATAACGGCTCTCCACCAAAAACCTCTCCAAAAATAAGAAAAAAAGAGGCAAAAATGGCAAAAAATAGATTAAAAAATATAATTTCGCGAAATTTTTTTTCCTTATATGAATAATAAGCCAAGAAAATATTTAAAATTACTGCTAATAAAACATTAGGATATTTGCTAAGAAAAGCAAGTGCGCAAAAAAAAGCAGATAAAAAAACAAAAACTTTTTTATTTGTTTTAGCCAATTTTATCATAAAAAATATACTCCCCAAGATAAAGCACATAGAAAGCATCTCTGTGTAAATCCTATACATAAAAACAAAAAACATTGAATTAACTAATAATATTAACGAACCAATAAAGGCAATCTTTTCATTAAATAACTCTTTCCCGATTAAATAACAAAAAATAATTGTAAAAAAAGACAACAAAAAAATCAAAAGCTTTCCAAAAAGAATCATATCAACACCAAGTTTATAAAAAATCCCCATTAAAAAAACTAACAAAATCGGCCTCATCGGCTCAAAAACCCCTTCTTTTCCACCAGAAAAAATAAATTTTGCTGTCCCAATATAAGAAGCCTCGTCCCACCATATATCATTAAACTGATTAAATAAAATCGCATAAATACTAAAACTAATAAAAAAAATTATTGCCAACCAGAATAGTTTGCTATTCAATAATCTTTTGTATCTCATATTTATTCATAAATCTATTGTATGTTTTTTTATTTATCACAAGCGACGGCGCACTAGTTATATTATACTTTTTTATTAAAGTTTTTGTTTCCTCATCATCAAGATTTATATCAAATGCAAATATCTTTACTCTCTCTGCATTTTCAGTTGTTAGACTATCAAGAATGTATCCTTGTAACTCGCTTAGCTTAGTATCGCTCATTCGGTCATTTTTTTTATTAGTATAAAAAAACAAAATAATATTCCACTCCTTATCACACTTTTCATTTATTTTTTCTATAATATTCAAGGTCTTTAATTGCACTTCCTGATAAAGTTTTTTCTGCTCAATCACGTTTTTGTTTGTTTTGCCAAATTTCTGTTCCAAACTTGTTAATATTGTCCCTATCACAATTTTTTCTTCCCAAATTGCATCCCACCCTAAATCACAATAATCTGCGCTTCTATTCAAAAAAACTTCACTCTTTAAGTTTGCGAAATCAACCAAAGTTAAAATTGCCTTTTGAGTTATGTCCAATGATTCAACTTTTTTATAAGCCACATAATTTCCAACCATTAAGCCAACAATAAAAAATAATAAAGTTACCAATATCGCACTAACATAAACTCCATAATGTATTTTTCTTTTGGTTTGCTCCATAGCTGTCTCTGTTCATTTAATTATTTAAATCTAATCAAAAATCTATAACCGATTACCAATTTGGTTTTTTCCCGATAATAAAATACGCAAAAGCAACTAAATAAATAAAACCCAACATAAAAAGATAAATTGATATCATTAAGATATAATGAGTTAATGGTATATCCTCGTCTATATAAACTCTAGCCAAAAAATATAATATTAACCCCAATAAGAAAATAAAAGCAATCATTAAAAACCTTAAATTAGTTAAAGCCATTTCCATATTTGTGCTAATTATATCAAAAGAAAAAGAAGGCACCCACCCCAACATCAATAAATTTGCATAATGCCAGACATTTGAAAAAATCAGATATATTGATATTATTATTGAAACGCAAATCATCAATGCACTAATATAACCAGAAGGTATAACAAACATCCCAAGATCTCCATGGAGTTTGCTGAAAATTAATTCTTTATATTTCGCATAATTGTAAAGCGCGCCATAATTCCACCTTAATCTCTGTCTAAATAATTTTTTAATACTATCCGGAACATCAGTAATCGCATAAGAATCGGCAACATATCCTATCCCATAGTTATGTTTCTGAATCCTCAAGCCCATCTCAAAATCTTCCGTTAAATTTCCAGGATCAAAATAACCATATTTTTCAAAAAATTCTCTCCTAAATATTGTAAAAGCAGGTGCAGCAGGTAATGATTTTATCTGCCCCATTAAAAACCTGTAAAACGCAGTTAAACTATACTCTACATATTGAATTTTTTCTATTAACTTTTCTCTAATCAATGGTTTAAACCTGCATGTTACAGCTGCGATATCATCATCAAAAAGCGCAACAGATTTTTCCAACAAATCCTCTTTCAATAAAGTATCTGCATCAAGCACAGCAACAAGTTCTGTCTTGGCTCTTTTTAACCCATAATTTAAACTATTTGCCTTTCCGCTATTTTCTTTTGTCAAAACCTCAATATTTCTGTATTTTTTAGCAAGACCTCTCGCAACCTCAAGCGTATTGTCTTTTGAACCATCATTTACAATTATTATCTTAATTTTATTTTTTGGATAATTTGAGTTCATTATTGAATCAACTGTCTTGTCAAGAAGTTTTGCAGCATTATATGCAGGTATTATAAAAGTTATGTCAAAAATTCTTTTTTTCCCTTTTTTTCTTCCTTTAAATTGTGTTTTTAAAAATATCCCCAAATAAAAAAAAGCAAAAAATAAACTTATAGCAAAGATGGTATACAAAACAAAAACAGGTATCTCCCACATCTTAATCCACCTTCGTGCCCTCTTTCTTCTCTGTTTTGTTCTCTGAGTTTATTATCTCTTTATTTTCTACAATCTCCAAATTCTTATTCCCAACATCAACATGAAAATAATCATAAAAGTTCTCGCTTAATGTTAATTCAGCAGTATGCCCAATTTTTTTCTTTGTTATAAGTCCCATCTCAACGAATTTTCTTATGTGTTCATATGCCTTATTTCCCCTTATTTTTACTACAACACTCTGTTTTATTGGTTGTTTGTATGCAATTATTGCCAATGTCTCTTGTTCAGCTTTAGAAAATTCAGCATTTCCAGACGCAAGTTTATTTACTATCCAAACATATGGCTTAGAAACATCCATTTTCCACAAATTATTTTGATTTATTACTTCTATTCCAGAATCCCTATATTCATCAATTAAATCCTCTAAAATTTTCTTTAATAAAATTGGATTCACGTCTGTTAAAGCAACAAGCTCTTGCAAACTCATCCACTTGCCAGCTATAAATAATGCTGCCTCAACTTTTCTCTTACTCTCTGCTTCTATTTCTTTGTCAATTTCTTCAACACTCTCTTTTCTTATCTCCATCTTAAAGCAAAAGTTAATTAATTTAAAAAATTAATTATATTATTTTAATAAAGTTATCAACACCCCTTCTATTATTGCAGCAACCATAATTAATGGAAAAATTATTATCAAAAACACAAGAAGCGAATTATAAATTCTAGTTTTAATCTCTTCCCCCCAATTTTTAGAAAAAACAAACATCCCAATTTTTAACCCCAAAGCCATCGAAATAAATATCGCCGGCAATTCAAATATTCCATGCGGCAATAATTTCCAAAACTCAAATACGCTATAATTCTCTAAAGTCCTTCTCATCACATATCCCAAAATACTTCCATTTAAAATACAACCCATTAAAGGCACTATCCCAAAAAACAAACCAAAAATAATTGAAACAAATGCGCTCCACAAATTATTTTTAAAAATAAACCATATTAACTTAATTCCGCTCAGATGCCTCGTTTTTTCAATAATCTCTTTTAACAATTCGTCCAAAAAATAAAATTTTTCATAAAAAACAAACCCAACAATTATGCTAAAAATAAAAAGTAATAAAACAAAATAAATGTAATTTTTACTTTCAACAACATAATTAATAGCCCTTGCAAAAGAATTTCTTAAATTTTTTTTCGTCCAAAGATTTTTTATGTTCATTTTATTTCTTACCATTTAATAAAATTACCTAAATCACATTTTAAACATTTCTACATAAATCACAATTTAATTTTAATCAAAATTATCTAAATGTTCTTTGTAAAAGTTTTATTTTTTGTTTATATTTTGCTCTTAAATAAAAACCATAAATCAATCCTGCTAAAAACCCTCCAAAATGCGCACTATTTCCAATTCCTATTCCAGAGATTATCGTAATAATCCATATAACAACCAAAAACAAAGGAACCATTACATAAGCAGGTAATGTAAAAAATGGGATAAACAATATACCAAACCTCAATTTAGGTAATAAAACAACAAACAAACCAGCAATACCAAATATCGCACCAGATGCCCCGAGCATATAAACCTCTCTCGAACCAAAAACTCTTTCCCAAAACCCAAAACCAAAAAATTCAGCCAACATTATAGATAATAACCCGGCAAACAACCCAGAGATTAAATAAAACCATATAAATCTCTTCCTCCCGATTATTCTCTCACATAATCCCCCTAATGAAACTAAAGCAATCATATTCACAATTAGATGTAAAAATCCGCCATGTGAAAACATATGAAAAATTAATGTCCAAAGATACTTTCCCGAAAAAATATTTTCTGCATTTAAAGCAAAATATTTTATATAATCCGGATTTATAAAGAGCAAAACAATCTCAAAAACAAAAAAAATGACATTTAAAATAACAATCCACCACAAAGCAGATTTATTTTTTAAAACCATATTCTAACTAAAAAGTTTCCCCAATTTTTTCTTCCAACTAATCCCACTATCTTTTGTTTGGTTTTTCTTTGAAATTTTCTTCTTTCGTTTTTTTTCTTTTAATCGTTTTAATTTCGCAAGCTCTCGCTCTTTTGCTTTTTTTCTTGCAGCCCTTTCCCTCATTTTTTTTCTTTCCTGAAACATTAACTTTCTTCTTTTTTTAGTTTCCTCAATCTTTTCTATCTCTCCTATTTCTTTATTAACACTATTTAATATTGACTCATGTCTTGCGATCTCTTTTTCAAGCATTTCTACCTCTTTTCCTTTCTCTTTTAATTGCATAACTTCCCCGCACTCACTACAAGTATAATTACAAAGAAGAGCACTTTCCTCATTTATTTCCACACCACAACTCGGACAATGATAAAACCTTTGTGTTCTCTTTTGCCCTAATTTACCCCTTAAATTGTCAAGCTCCTTTTCCAAATGTTCTTTAAATCTAATTAACCCTTTTCCAGAATTCAATGTCCAAAAATAAACATACCACCCGCCTTTTTTTCTGTCTTTTTTCCTATTGAAACTAACTAAACCCTCATCAGCTAATCGATACAATATGTTCCTAACCTGATTCACAGTCATCTTCATTTTTTTTGCTATTAAAAACTCATTTACGTCATTTTTTCCATAAAGAAGATTAACAATTGCAGATGCCTGTTGTCCGACCATCTTTGTCACGATGTTTCTTAGAAGTTCAACTTGCATAATCTCAAAAAAATGGAAGCTTATTAAAAATCTTTCTAATATATTGTTACTATTATAAAATTAATATAAACCTATATAAATAAACATGCAAATTTATCGCTATGTTTTGGACAAAAAAAGAGGAAAAACAACTTCCAGATTTACCTCCTCTAAAACCAACTTTCTTATCAGAGGAGCCTAAAAAAGAAGCCCAACCATTACCTTCTTTTCCAGACGTTCCATTGAAAAAGGGATTTTTCCAAACAGCAACAAAAGAAGCAGTTACAGAAAAAGAATACCCGACTTACCCAGATACAATCCCCGCAAATGAAGAAACAGAAGCAGATATTATGATTGAAAAAGCGTTTAAATCCCACCCAGATGTTCTATCAAGAACAAAAGGAAAATTAGAAGATGTCTATGTCAAGATAGACAGATTCCACTCTGCACGAAAAGCTCTTGAACATGCTCGCTCAAAAATAGAAGAAATGGACATTCTCTTAAAAAAAATTCGCGAAGTTAGAATGCGCGAAGAGCAAGAACTTTCTTCCTGGGAAAAAGAGGTTTCCTCAGTTAAGAATAAAATAGAAGAGATAACAAGAAATATCTTTGACAAAATTGAATAAACAACACGCAAAATGACAGAATATGTTCGGCTCTCGCATCCCGAAAAGATTTACGGAGAGAAAAAACTTCTTGAATCTCAAATATCTTTGCTTACACTATCAAAAATTATGAAAGAATTTAACACCCATAGAAAAGATGAACTCGCCCTTAAAATTTCTCTCAAAAAAAACCTAAATGAGTTCAAAGAATCTCTTGTAGAATTAGAACACTCTCTTCCAAAATCAACGCTGTATGAAGAGAAACTTAAAGAAGAAAAAAGAAAACACGAAATAGTTAAATTAATAATAAAACCTGAAGAAAAGCTAAAACAAAAAATAGAAAAGCAAAAAGAAGAAATCAGCCCAATTCAAAAAGAACAGGAACAAAAGAAATCCATTGATGAACAAATTGCTGAAATCAAACAAAAAATTGCCTCATTAAGATTAAAACAATGAATGTTTAATGTTAATCAAGAAAATCTTTATATATTTGCTTCCTCACACTCACTTATGATTAAGTCAAGGCAAGAACTTATTAAAGCATATATTGATTTTTTTAAATCCAAAAACCACAAAGAAATTCCATCTTCCTCACTCATTCCAGAAAATGATCCAACAGTTTTATTTACGACAGCAGGAATGCACCCTCTTGTTCCTTTCTTGCTCGGCCAACCACACCCTCTAGGAAAAAAACTCGTAAATGTTCAAAAATGTCTCAGAACAGGTGACATAGAAGAAGTCGGCGACTCCACCCACCATACATTTTTTGAGATGTTGGGAAATTGGTCTCTCGGAGATTATTTCAAAAAAGAAGCAATAAAATATTCCTTTGAATTCTTAACAAAAATATTGAAAATTCCAAAAGAACATTTAGGAATAACAATTTTTAAAGGAAATGAAAATGCAGGAAAGGACGAAGAATCAGCAAAAATTTGGCTTGAATTAGGAATTCCAAAAGAAAGAATTGCATATACAATTGAAAGCAATTGGTGGGGCCCTGCAGGCGCAACAGGCCCTTGTGGTCCTTGCACAGAGATGTATTATTGGAAACTAAAAAATAAAAAACCTCCAAAAATATTTAATCCATCCGATAAAAACTGGGTTGAAATTTGGAATGATGTCTTTATGGAATATAATAAAACAAAAGAAGGAAAATTCCTTACATTAAAACAAAAAAATGTTGATACAGGAATGGGGGTTGAAAGAACATTGGCAATCCTTAACAATCTTGAAGACAATTACTTATCAACAATATTTCTTCCGATAATTAAACAAATAGAATCTCTCTCAAGCAAACCTTACTCAAACGAAAAAAATAAAAAACCAATGAGGATTATTGCAGACCATATAAGAGCAGCGGTTTTTATTCTTGGAGACGAAAAAGCAATAAAGCCCTCAAACACAGAACAAGGTTATGTTCTTAGAAGATTAATAAGAAGGGCAATAAGATATGCAAAACTCCTAAACATAAACAAAAGTTTCACAATAGAATTAGCAAAAACAATAATCTCACTTTATGAAGATTACCCTGAATTAAAAAAGAACGAACAATTTATCATAGAACAACTAAAAGAAGAAGAATCTCGTTTTAACGAAACTCTTGAAAAAGGTATGAAAAAATTCAATGAGATTATAAAAAATAACAAAAACGAAATTTCTGGAAAAGACGCTTTTCTTTTATTCCAGTCCTATGGATTCCCTATTGAAATGACAGAAGAATTAGCAAAAGAAAAAAACATTAAAGTTAATTTAAAAGATTATGAAAAAGAATATCAACAACATCAAGAACTATCGAGAACGCTCTCTTCTGGAGTCTTTAAATCTGGTTTAGCAGATGCTTCAGAAACAACAAAAAAATTACACACTGCAACTCACTTGTTAAACGAAGCCCTAAAAATAGTGCTGAATGACAAAAACATTAATCAAAAAGGTTCAAACATAACGCCAGAAAGATTAAGATTTGATTTTAATTTTTCAAGAAAATTAACAAACGATGAAATAAAACAAATAGAAACTCTCATTAACCAAAAAATAAATGAATCACTAAACGTTAAAAGGGAAGAAATGCCATTAAAAAAAGCAATTGAATCTGGTGCAGGCTTTCTCTCAAATATAAAATATCCCGAAATTGTCTCTGTTTATACAATAGAAGACAAAAAAGATAAAAGAGGTTTCTTTTCAAAAGAAATTTGCACAGGCCCGCATGTCTCAAATACAAAAGAGTTAGGAAAATTTAAAATTACAAAAGAAGAAAGCGTTTCTTTTGGCATACGAAGAATAAAAGCTATTTTAGAACAAAAATAAAGTTTAATCAACTTTAATTAAATTAGATACTTTTTATAAAATCCCAAATAATTGAAAAAGTTCAAAAGAATCTCTTACCTATTTTATTTCACTTATTATTCCTCAAACTTATTATCAAACCAATCAATATTAGAAATTTTTAGATAATTCTAATTAATTAAAAATTTTCATCATTGAAACATTTAATTAATTTCTGCACTCCCAGCAAAGCATGCTCTCTTTTCCTCTTTCTTTTTTGTTTGTTGTCTCGTATTCTTCTCTCCCAAGGTCATATCCCATGTCAAACACTCCGCCACACCTCATGCATTGCGCAGCGAGTACACATCCACAATTTATTTTTTTCATAACAATTACAAACATTTTGTCTTTATATACAAATAACAAAAACTAAAATATTTTTTATTTTACAATCATTTTTATATATTGAACAACTTAAAAGTAAAAATCTCTCTTTCCATTTGAAAGTTACAATCAATCCTCGACGAGATAACACCACTCGCACACTTCCCCACTATGTCGGGACGGACATTTTCCTTTTAATAACTTTAAAGCATCCTCAAACAATTTTTTCGCATTATCAGGATTAGTCTTCATCTTTATTAACTTTGTCTCAAAAACAACCTCTCCACTCTCTAAAACTTTTTCAGGAACATAAAACAACAAATAACCATAGTCCTCTGTTTCAAAACCATTTTCTCTTAACAAAAAGTTATAAACATCTAATTGATCGCGATAGTGTTCATGCGTATCATCTTTTAGAGCATAACCTCTCGTTTTATAATCAAGAATAATCAACTTATTTCCTTTAATTAAAACATTATCAACTGCGCCAACCAACATGTTCCCCTCGCTATCTTTGAAAACTATTCCTTTTTTATTATTCCTCCAAATTTCAAGAAGTTTTTTTTGTTCCTCATTATCGCCAAATAACCTAACTCCTTCCAATTCCTTATTTTTTTCCAATTCTGGTGGCAATTTCCCTTTATCCCTAAAAACATCAAAATGTTTTTTTAATACCCTATCCATTCCATTAGGCAAAGAAGAAAATATCGCTTCTGGCCTCTTCCACTTCTCATTTTTATCAAGCCAAAAACACCTTGGACAATCTTTCATCAACCCTAATGAAGAGGCAGATAATTTGTAAATCATAATCTAATTAAATAATCAAGATTTAAAGAGATTTCTAAAAATTTCTTCAATTAATATAGTGCAATAAAATCTATTATATTATCCTATTAATAAAACCACTAAATATTACTCAGATTACTAATAATCTAATAATAATAAACTTCAAACCCGCATCAAATAATATTTATTTAACAACTAATTCTTATCATTCACTATATTTTGAGCATCAATTATCAAATAAACTTGTTGCATAATTCAAATATTATCTACTCTTCTCCCCACCATACTTTCTCCTTGAGAAAATAGAAATAAAATGATTTCCTACTATTTTTTCCTCTGTTAACGGTTTTTTCCTCATTGAAACGCAACTTCTTCTTAGTATATCTTCTGCTTGTTCCTCAACACTCATCATATTTCTCTTGGCCCTCCTTATTAGCATTTTTGCAACCTCTTCGTCAATCCCGATGCATAATCTAATTTTCTGCGTTGTTTTCTTAACAAAATTTATGGCTTCGTCTATTTCCTTAAAACTCCAACCCCCTTCTATTAATTTATCCTTAATCTGTTCGTTACTAAATCCTCTTCTCCTGCACTCTCTCACAAATTCAATAACTTTTTCCTCAACCATCTTTCCCCTTTTTTCCATTTCTATTTTGCGCCCTGCCAGCCAATTAATTTATTTACCCTTAGGCGCAACATAAACTTTTTGCACAGCAAAACTCTTATAAATTCCTTCAAGAATATCTGTCCCTGCATACCCAGCTAATAAACTTAATCTATAATCAAAATTAAAAACAATCCCAACAAAAACCCCAATTACAGCCGCAACAATCACAGTTATAACATAATAAGCCCATAAAATTCTTCTCCTTAAACTCAATGCTTTTAACAATCCAATAAACCCTCTGGTTAATCCACCAATCCCGCCAAGCAAAGCAGGAATTATAACCTCATTTCCCAAAGCCATTTTTATCTTTTAACCTCTTTATCTGAATCATAATAATCAATAACTTCCGATATAAAAGTTTTATCTTTTTATTCAGCCAAATTATTACAAACCCCTAAAAACTAAAATAAATAGATAATTAACAATCCTTGTCCCCGAGTTTAATTAAATTTAATCTCTTCTTTAAACAACTACAACAACCCATACTTAAAACAAATAAAAATTAAACTTACTTATACCACGCAATTATTCCCAATATCACGAAGTTTAGCAATGGAACTATTAATAGCAAGCTTATCCATCCAGGAAGTTTTCTCATTTCAGCAATTCTCCAAAACATCCATATCATCACACCTACCATAAACCATCCAAGCCAAGGTGCAAATGGAATTAAACATGCTAACAAACTTAATGTCCATAATGGGCTAACTCTTGATATCTTTGTAAGATAATAATAATTCAACACAGGAATCCAAGCCATCCACGCATTTTTTGTATTTAACTTCTTCGCAATTGTCATCAGCGCAAATGCGCAATAAACATAAATTGCTATTAAAAGAACAAAAAATGTCATCAATATTCCGCTTGCTATTCCAAACGCAGTAGCAAACTCAATTATGTTCTGCATATTCTCCACCCCCTTTCATTTTTATTTACCCATGTTTAATCTTAATTAGTATAAACAAAAACATCTTATAAATATTTCCCTCGCTATTTTTTATTTAATTACTCTAACAATCACAATTTGCAGTTTTATTATGTTATTTTTTACTCTACATAAATTCCAGGTTTGCCAGGTTTTGCTTTTCCAGATTTGTTTTCAGGATCATATTTTTTCTTGTCATTAACAGCAAACACTTTTATCTCTTTTCCGATTCTTTTTGCAAGTTCCTTCTCATTATAACCCTCAATTTCTTTTGGTAAAACATAAAGATATACTTTTTCTATTTCTTTCCCTTTTTCTTTCATTATTTTCAAAATATTATTAATATCTTCAATTGCTTTCTCAAAGTTTTTATCCATTTCCTCAAATTTTTCATCAATCTTCTTCTCGTCACAAACAGGCCAATCAGCCAAAGACACAAAATTTTTGCTTCCGATTCTGCACCACAACTCCTCTGCAATGTGCGGACAAAACAAAGATAACATTTTAATAAAAGAACCAAAATCACTTTTCGCAATCTCCTCTTCCCTTTCCATTTCCGAAAATAATTCTCTCAATTTTATTATCGCAATATTATATCTAAAATTCTCTATCTCATTTGTTAATTCCTTTATTGTTTTGTTAATTTTACTCTCAAATCTTTTACTGCTCTTCCCGAACTTAATTTTCTTACAATGCTCAAAAATCTTAGTTACAAACTTATGCATACTCTCAATCCCATTAGTACTCCATTGAGTATCTTTATCAGGCGAAGCCATTGAAACTAAAAATAATCTTAAACTATCTGCAGAATATTTATTAATCATATCTGAAGGATTTACAACATTACCCCTAGACTTTGACATTACAAAACCATCTTCTCCATGAATCATTCCCTGATTAAACAATCTCTTGAATGGTTCGCTTACACTAACAAAACCAAAATCTCTTAGTGCTTTACAAAAGAATCTTGCATAGATTAAATGCATACAAGCATGTTCTGCCCCGCCTATATATTGATCAACAGGCATCCAATAATCTACCTTCTTCTTATCAAAAGGCACTTTGCTATTAGCACTATCACAAAATCTCAAAAAATACCAAGAAGAATCAACAAAAGTATCCATTGTATCTGTCTCTCTTTTGGCTTTTCTGCCACATTTGGGACATTTCGTATTTACGAACTCTTCATTTGTAGATAATGGATTGCCCTCCCCAAATTTTACTTTTTCAGGCAAAACAATTGGCAAATTATCTTCTTTCTCTGGAACAATCCCGCATTTTTCACAATAAATGATTGGAATAGGAGTTCCCCAATATCTCTGTCTTGATATTAACCAATCCCTTAATTTATAATTAACAGTCTTCTTCCCTAATTTCTTCATTTCCAATGCTTTCGTAATGTGTTCCATCGCCTCAACATTTTCTAAATCATTGAACTCCTCAGAATTAATCATAACACCATTTCCAAGATATGCCTCTTTTAATGTGTTAGAAGACAATTTTTCATCAAGAGGAACCACAACCAACTTTATAGGAAGATTATATTTCTTTGCAAACTCAAAATCTCTCTGATCGTGTGCCGGAACAGCCATAACCATTCCAGAACCATAATCCGCAACTACAAAATTTCCAATCCATATAGGTATTTTTTCCTTTGTTAATGGATGAATCGCATAACTCCCACTAAATACTCCTTCTTTCTCCAAATTTATATTATCTTTTTCAGAAGTGGATTTTATCTTCCTTAAAAATTCTTCAACTTCTTTCTTATTTTCTTCTTTTACTATTTCCATTAATCTCGGATGTTGAGCAGAAATTACCAAAAATGTAACTCCAAATAAAGTATCAGGTCTTGTTGTAAATACAGCCCACTTCTCGCTATTTATTTCAAAAAATATCTCTGTTCCCTCGCTTTTTCCTATCCAATTCTCTTGCATTATCTTTATTCTTTCCGGCCAATCAAGTTTTTGCACATCTTGCAACAACTCTTCTGCATAATTGCTAATTCTAAAAAACCACTGTTCCAAAGATTTAATCTCCACATCAACATCATCATGCCTCCAACACTTTCCATTATGCACTTGTTCATTTGCCAAAACACTCTTGCACTTTGGACACCAATTAACAGAAGATTTTTTCCTATAAACCAATCCTTTTTTAAAAAATTTCAAAAAGAAATACTGATTCCACTTATAATAATCAGCATCACAAGTTTTTATCATTCTGCCCCAATCATAACTTAATCCTAATCGTTTTTGTTGCATTACAAAATTATTTATTGCATTTTCAGTGTATTTTTTAGGATGTTCTCCTGCTTTTATCGCTGCATTCTCGGCAGGCAATCCAAAAGCATCATATCCCATAGGATACAAAACATTAAATCCTTGCATTCTCTTGAATCTCGCATAAATATCACCTATTATATAATTAAAGGCATGTCCAACATGCAAACCGCTCGCAGATGGATAAGGAAACATCTCAAGCACATAACATTTTCTTTTTTTGCCTTCCTTAACAACAAAAGCTTTCTTCTTCTCCCACAATTCTTGCCACTTCTTCTCTATCTTAGCAAAATCAACAACTTTTTCTTTACTCAAATTAAACTTATTAATTTTATTCATAATTATCTATTATTTAACTCCAAATTTAAATCTTACCCTTTATATTAATAATAAAAACCAAATTCAAAAATCAAAACCATTTTCTCAACCAAAATTTGTTCAAATTTATCTTTGTTTATAAATCATTTGAATATTAAACCATTCATCAAGGACACTAACATTATCATTAAAACTCTTCTTTAATGCCTTCTAACATCCCCATTTTTCTTAATTTAGAAATAGCACTTGGATTATACTTAAAAATAATATCTCCTTTCTCATCATTATCAGGCCAAGGAACAATTAAAACAACATCTTTTGGCCTTAACCACAAACTTCTCTTGAACCTTCCAGGCACTCTACAATTCCTCTTTTTCCCATCAGTGCAAAAAACTTCCATTCTCGCCCCACCAAATCTTTGTGTTATAATCCCTATAATCTCACCTTTTTTCGGAGTTCTCACTCTTATTGTTTCTTCCTCACTCTCTTCTTCCTCTTCCTCGTTTTCCACTTTTATCTCTTCAAAATCTCCAAAATCATCATTACTAATTCTTTCTTTATTCATAACTAATTATAAAATCGTAGCTTTATAAAATTTAACTTAATACAAAAAATCAAAAACATTAATCAAAAGACCTTATGTGTCTTTTAATAAACTCGCACTCAACATACTCAATCTCTTTTAATGTCTCTTTTCTTATACGCTCATAATCTTTTCTTGAAATAACTCCCTCTTTATAAGCTTGTTTTAATCTTAATAATTTTTCTTTTAATTCTCGTTTCTTTTCACCCAACTCTCTCTTCTCTTCTGCGCTATATCTTTTTCTTGCAAGTTTAATTTTCTTTAATTTCTTTTCTATTTCTCTCTTTTTTATCAATATCTCATTTTTAACAGAAAGGTATTTGTTGTTATCAATGCGTCCAGCTTCAAACATTAAATCAAATTTCTTTTGTTTATCGTTCAAACCCCTTAATAATCTTCTAAGCTCTTTTTCAGAATAACACTCCCGAATCTTCAAAACCTGTTTTCTCCTTCTTAAAATCAAGAAAGCGACAAACAACAAGACAAATATAACTGCCAATAAAATTAAGTTAGCAATCAATATCCAATTAAATTTCTTTTTTATTACGACAAAACTATCATATGCTTCCAAAACCCTCCCTCCATATTCTATGCTCGCCACAACCAAATAAATCCCTTCTCCTATGTTATCACTTAAAACAAAATTAGCAAAAAACCTCTTCATAAAATACATTTGTTCAGTTATAAAAACCCCTTTCTTTGATTCAAATAATTTCCTACCATTAATATCCCTTACAGAATAAGATAGCCCTATTTCAGCACTCTTATTTAATCCGACATTTTCAAAAACAATCTCTGCAACAACATTCTCTCCAGCATAAACTTTCTTATATTTATCTAACACATTAACGTCCAATTCAAAAAGAGAATGCACCTCTCTAATCCTAACAACTAAAATTATTTTCTTTTGTTCATACCCGCTATTAATAACAATCTCTCCAAAATAAACAATCGGCTTTGCATCAACTGGAACATCAAAATCAATAATTATTTTTTTGCTTTCTCCACCAAGAAGTCTAACTCGTTCTGCTGACAATTTTCCAAAATTGTCAATCCCAACTAAACTAATGTTAAAATTAATAGCTCTGCTATCTAAATTAATTATCTCAAATCCAACGCTTCTTCTCTCGCCCTGCATTAAATCTACCTCTATTGTTTTTTTATCAACACTAAATTCAGGAGTTTTTGCTCCTGCCCCACCACGAGAAATTTCTTTTTTTTCTTCAATAACAAATTCTTCTTTGATTCCAAAAGCACTAAAGCCAGTTGTAAAAACAAAAAACAAATCATTTGATTTATCTTGTACCGCATCTACCAAATTCCATTCACTATTACAAACCCTATTTTTTATATCCCAATTATTACACTTATAAACTTTTAAGTTATCCTCATTAATATAATCGCTATCTTTATAACTCAACCCAACACTTGCATTTGCAATTGAATAACTACTATTTATTCCATAAACTATTAAAAAACCATAACCTTTAAAGATGTCCAATATTAAAGTTTTATTATCATCATTAAATAGATTTATAGAATTCATTCTTATTGAAAGCTTTGAACTTAAATTTGGCAAATAAAACAAATCATATAAAATACTACTATGTTCGCTCTCTTGAACTCCGCTAAAATTAAAAAAATTAACCTCTTTATTTATATTCGCAAAATAAATAGTTAAATTAGTTAATATTCCGGAAAAATTCCTATCAACAACATTAAAAGTTATGTTCTTTCCAATTGTCCCTGCAATAAAATAATCAATAGCGATTTTCCCGATGTTACCATTAGAGTCATTCGCCCAAAAAACAATATCATGTTTTCCAGAGAGCTGAACCACATAATCAACAGGCATTTTTAATACAATAACGCTACCATTCGGTAAAGTTATATTCGCAAAAATCCCGGAAGCATTGTCTGTTGCACTTGCATTTAAAAAAACTTTTTTTCCTATAAAAGGATCATAAGGAACTATTTGCCAAGAAGTTATGTTTGCTCCGCCAACAGAAGGCAAAATAAAGATCGATATGTTTGTATACTGACTAGCCCCATAACCAGTAATTAATTTTCCAGAAACAATAGCAATTAATAACACTAAAAAAAATGAAATCAGAAAAAAATAAACAAACCGCTTACCTCTTCTCATCTAATTAAATTGTTAGAAGATTATTTAAATTATGTGTTTTTAGTTAAAGCAACCACCAATTAATAAAACCCGAATTAATATTTTAATAAATAAAACGCTCCTACTCCCTATTAAAAAATTATCTCATTCTTCTCACTAAATAAACTATTAGAACAACAGCAATCACAATTAAAACTATTGCAATTAATAGATTATTGCTTGCCTTTTCTCTCTCAGTTACAATAACATCAAAAGCAACGCTCATTCCTGTCCCAAGAGAAACCATCCCATTACCTCCAGGAACAGAATTCATAAAATCCACTTTTACTCTTTTTACATCCCCGACATTTGCGCTTTCAGGAATTCTTATCTCTAATGGAACTAACTTATCAGAACTCCCTGCCTTTACTATAAACCCGCCCTCTTTCAAAACAGCAATATCACTCCCTTCTCTAACGATAGCCTTAACATTAACATCACCATCTCCAACCATATTTTGAACATTGAAATTTATTATTTTTGTCTCGCCTTTAGCAATATAAACAGGATTCCCATCCCAATAAGGAGAACTCACTCCAAAAGCACTAACAAAATTCATTAATAATAATAAAAACACTCCAATACCAATTAAATTATGCATTTTTCTCATGTTTGTTTATGGATACAATATTGTCCAACTACCTCCTTGTAATGTGGAATATGTTTGTGAAGGCACATTAGGAACTAATGGAATACAATAATATAAATTTTCCTGTCCAGCTCCTCCTCCAGCAGATAAGTTCCCTCTATTTGCAGATGTTCCAGAGATTGTTGTTGCTGTTCCATTCACTAAAATAGTTCCAGAAGCGCAAACAACACCATCATTATTACCTACGCTGAAATTATTAGCCGGAATATTATAAGATGGACTTGTCTCTCCTAAAAGATTTATTCCAATAACACTAACGCTCCCATTATAATTACCAGTGTTATTTATTATAGTCGGGTCATTATTAGATTTCTCATTTGTCGCCCCAGTGCTTAATGCAGGCCAAGTCAATGCATTTGGGGAGATAATCATTGCTTTTAATAAGTTATATGTAAAATAAGTTGTGTCATTAACCCTTATACTCTTATTTCCAATGTCACTTGCCATGACGTTTACATTCCAAACTCCATTTCCATCCCAATACCACATTAATATAGAACAATTAAAATTAGATGTATAAGCATTCAAATCAGATATTTTTGGGCACAAACCAGAAAATCTCGTACTCTCCCCTACCCTGCTGAAATTAGCATAAACACTAGAAACATTAATGTCGCCAACACCATCAGGATCATAAACCCTAACCTCAAAACTCACATTAGTATAACTTGCTTCTGTTGGATTAACAGAAGAAATTGGTTGAACATAAATTATTTGCACAGGATTTGTTCCAATAACGCTAACACTTACATTTGTAGGCTGGCTTGTTGCTCTCCCTGTTATTGACTTCTGCAAATTCTCCCAAAAACCAGCTGAAACAATTGGCAAAACTACTAAGCAAATCAAAAACAAAATCCAAAACACACTCTTTTTTTCCATTTTCCTACTCTAAAAATAGAAAATCATTATTTATAAATATTATTATCAATTAAAAAATCAATTAACTTAATTTACTTATAAGAACTTAGCATCACACGAATACAATGTAGTGCTCCACTCCCAACAACTATCAGAATCCCAATTCCCGCAGAACTTGCATTTTGTTCCAACTTTTTGTTTCTCTCCAACTATTAAACACTCATCATTACAATTTTCTTGCACACACCCATTTGAACAAATATTTTTTCTTCCACAAGAATAATCCCCTCCAAGTTCTAAACACACATCACCATCATAATTCCCACAAATACTATAATGATAATTTTTAAAACACTCTATTCCAGAACATGCCTCAATATAAGTACACGCCTTTGCTCCAGAAAAACTGCACTCATTAACACATGTTGTTATGCAATTTCCTCCTGAACATTGTTGATTAGCAGAACATATTTGTTGTGTCTGATTAATGTCGTTAAATGAACAGCTTGAATTGATTGTGCCAGGATTATTGCATGTAAAACTTCTAAACACTTTGCTAACATTATTTCCTATGCAAAACGCACTTCCTATTAATCCATCTGTTCCACAATCAGAATTAGCATAACAAGTTATATTATAGCAATTTCCTCCTGAACATTGTTGATTAGCAGAACATATTTGTTGTGTCTGATTAATGTCGTTAAATGAACAGCTTG
>JAOAJC010000009.1 GCA_026414385.1 Candidatus Pacearchaeota archaeon
GGAAATCTAATCCATCCCAGGCGTTAGATGTTGTCGGGGCAATTTATTCAACTGGCGGAATTAGTACTGCTGGTAATTTAAATGCGGCTTCTTGGGCAACATCTAGTATGGCAACTACTGGTTATGCAAAAATGGCAAATGTTTATTTGCAGTGGGGAAAAAGTCTGAGCACCACAGATGATAATCAAGTATTTTATTTTCCAACAAGTTTTCCCAATAATTGTTTGGTTGTTGTTCCTTCAATTGATTTGGGGAGTGGTTATGTCGCCCCATTTTGTACGAGTTCTTATTTTGTTATAAATAGGAATAATAATGTGGATGGTGATGAATATTTTAATTGGATAGCAATAGGATATTAGTTTTGTTTGAATTTAGTGTTTTTGTTAAAATATGTTAAGTAACATTTATAGTATTGGAATTGTGATAATTAATTAAAAAGTTATAAAGAGCAAGGTAATAATATACAAAAGGTAGAATCTTGGTAATAAAATAAATGGATTTTATAATTTTTGTTTAAATCTTTGTGTTTAATCAAACTGGAAACGAAAGATTTAAATATTACTACTACTTAGTGATAATATGGAATTAAGAAAATATGATGGAAACGGGGCATTTTATACATTCGGAGGAAAGAGCAATCCATTTAGTTTAATGACAGTACCTTTAATTTCAGACAGAGGAAAAAATGTGGGGCTGGCTTCTGCAAAATGCGCTCTTAATTCAAGTTTAATTGATAGAATAATTTCAACTGGAGAAATAAGATTAAATGGGCATAGAGAGCGCCTGTTATATAAGGATAAAAATGGAAATTATTTTCTTGCTTTTGTTGGAAGAAATGGAAATGGAAATATTGAGATAAATGGGTTTTTGGCTAATCCAAAATATTTTGAGATTGTTGCTGCTGAGCAAGGGCTTTGTTTTGATGAAATAACAAATCAAAAAGGAATCGAAAGAACTTTATTAGAGTATCTGCTTGGCAGAAAAGGCGGGAATATTCGGTGTATTGATTTGGGTTTTGATATGGGGGAGAATTCAAACAAAGAATTATATTTTCTCTATCAAAAAAGAATGAAGGAAATTTTAGGCAAGATTGGAGCGAATTCAAATAATCGGTTTGGTAGCGAGACAACTATTTATGGTTAATAGATAGTTTATTCAATTTGGAATCTGAGAATGGCGCCTATTCCCTTTGTTAAGTTAAGAAATTGTTCTCCTTCAGGGCTTTCTGTTGTGATAACATAAACTTCTGCTCCGATATTCTCGGCTAATTTTGAGAATTCTTCTATTTTTTCTTTTGACATTTTTTTTGAGATTAGGATTATTGAGACAGCGCCTCTTTCTAATGCTAACTTAACTTTTTCTTCTCCGTAAGTTGCTTTTTCTTTATTTTTTCCTATTGTTTCAAAGAATTTGTTGACTATATTTTTCTCTTTTATAAGTTCTTGTTGGGAAATTTCGTCTTGAGATGCTTCTACTAATAATTTTAATCCGTGTTCGTCAGCATAACCGATGTCTTTTATTGCGATTATTTTCTCTTTCAATTTTGTTACGAGTTCTCCTTGTTCAAGAAATTCGTCTTTTGTTGGAACAGGGCCGCCGATAAGAATTCCTTTTAATTTTGACATATCAAAGAAAATTTCTTTCATTGCCTCTGCAATGCGCCTAAAAAATTCTTTGGCTAATCCTTCTGTTATGCGATGAAATCTTTGTGATGATTGTCCGCCGGCTCTTATTTTGCTTGGAACTCCCGAAGTCAAACTTCTAAGAACTTTTATTTGTTTGCCCTCTAATAAACCTATTGTTGCTTCTTGTCTGTCCATAACAACTAAACCATAAATTTCAGAAACCTCAAGCATTTCTTTTAGTGGTTCAATAATAAATTTTTGGTCGCATCTATATAATCTCACATTTAATGGTTTTGGTGGTTCATAGAGCCAGATTTGAATGTCTTGTACACCTTCTTTTTCGGAGACATTTCCTGCAAAGGCGGCTAATCCATTTTTTGGGGTTTGTTTCAATTTTTTAAGTTCTCTTATTATCATGTCTAAAGAATCTATGACTGCTGTTCGTGTTGCTTTTGATTTTATGTTTTCTGCTGTTGAGCGTTCTGCTTCTAATTGTCTAACTACGGTTGGTAAATTAAATCCGGCTGGTATCATGACACTAACTAATTCTGTGTGACGCCCTTTGATTTTTTCAAGTTTCGTAACTAATTCTTCTAATTCTTGTTTTTGTTTTTGCGTTAGTTCTTGAACTATCTCCATTTTTAAATGAGATAAATAGGGTTAATAAATCTTGATAAACTTTACATTAAATTTATAGAGATATTTTTAACTATGTTAGTTTAGGGGTTGAATTAAAACCTCGTCGCCATCAAAAGTGGGGTATTCTTCTACTTTTGCGAGTTTTAGTGAAGTTTGTTTTATTATTTTTTGTATTATTTTTGGAGAGATTATAATGCGATTTTTCTTTTTGTCTATAAAATAATCTTTAAATGATTTGATTTTTTGTTCGTTCTCTTTTGATAATGGGGTTGTAAAATAGATAACTGTGCCTGAGTTTGTTCTTGTTCCATAAGGAAGAATTTTGTGTAATTTTAATCTATTTTTGAATTGATATTGTAATTTTGTTTTTGCTGTGCAGACATTAATGTTTAGTTTTGAGTTTTCTTTTTCTAATTCTTTTATTATCCATATTCCTGATTCTTTTGAGCCTTTGATTGTGCAGGTATCTTCATTAAGGACATAGTTTTCAGTTACAAAATCAAAATTAGTGTCGCTAATTTCAAATTCATTTAAATTAACAAAACTAATGAAAGGTGAAATTTTAATGGTATATTCAAGAATTTCTTGTTTTTTGTCTGGAAGCAAAGGGAGCTCTATGCCTGTGTTTTGTTTGCCAAAAATTTGTGATGCTATTTTTATTATGTTTATCTCTTTTTCGTTTTCTTCTTTTTTGAGGTTTCTTGTTAAAAAAGAGGGGTGAAATCTAACTTCATCAATGTAATTGGATAGTTCTTTTAGAGAATGTTCATTGGCAAGTATTGGCGTTAGGTAGATATGGATATGAAAAGATTTTCCAAATTTGTTTTTTAGGGCTTTTGCATATTCTAATGTTCTTTCTAATCGGGAGAGCGGGTCTCCGCCAGTTATTGAGGCACTTGTTGCGTTGCTATCAATTACTTCTTGGATAACATCTTCTGTGGAAGAGCAAGGACGTTCATTTGCCCAAATTTCGTCTTTGTCTTTTCTTTTTTCACTCAGCGAGCAATAATTGCATTTTCTTGGACATATACCTGTTATAAATAAGACAAGCTTTTCTCCTTTTAAACACTTTTTACAACCTTCTGGCAAATCGTTAAGAACATATGCATAGTTTTTTGATTTCATTATGCTATAAAAAAAAGAAGATTAATAAATTTAGCGAAGTTTTTTGGTTAATTGTAACTAAATTATGATGTAATAAAAAATAAAAAGCAAGCTTTCTATATTTGATTATGAAAGAACCGATATTAAGAGCGTATTATGGTGGAATCTTCTTTGAATTTATTTTGCAAGAGAAGACAGCTGATGCTATAATTATTTTGCCTGGATTTCCAAGTGGAAACGATTTTAAAGATTTAATCAAGATTTTTTATAATCAAGGGTATCATGTTTTTGTTCCGCGATATAGGGGAAGTTATCAGAGTAGCGGGAAATTTCTTAGTAAGAATCCAGTTGATGATATGATAATGTTTGTTAGGCATTTAGGAAGCGGGAGTGCAAAAAGTTTATGGGATGGGAAAAAGAAAGTTTTTAACATAAATAGAAAGATATTGGTTGGTTCTGGTTTTGGGGGTTCAATTGCTTTGGGTGTTGCTGCAAAATATCCTGGATTTAGTCATTTAATTGTTGCTGCACCAATATGGGATTTTGTTAAACATAATAAAGATAATGACGAACAAGATTTAAAGAAAATAACCGAGTTTGTTAAGGCGGCTTACCAAAATTGTTATAGATATGATTTTAGCGATATTGTTAAGAAATTAAAAAAGTTTGAAGAATTAAAACCGGATTTTTATTTACCTCGTTTAACCTTACCAATATTGGTTTTACATGATACTAATGATAAATTTGTAGCTTTTAGAAATTCAAAAGAGATGGTTGGGAAATTAAGCAAAGGCACTTTGGTTGAGCATTATTTAGGGCATAAACTAAGTGCTGACTTGGTAAATGCGTTGTGGAAAGACATTGATAAGTTTATAAAAGTAAATTACGTTCAATAAATGCCCAATTTAGAGAGAATAAATTAAAAAAATGGTTTTTTGTAACTCAAGATTTGCTGGTTAATATCGGAATATATTTAGATAGTCAATTAACTAATAAATTCTATTTTGAATGGAGCATCTCTGATTTCTTTTGCGTTTATTACTGATTTTAAATCAGAGATTATTTTTTTTGATAGTTGTTTTATTTCTTGGTTTGGTATATGGAGAATTATTTCTGCTTTGACTGATTTTTTTGCTTCTGATTTCAATTGCCTTATTTTTGTGATTATTTCTATTAGTTTGTCCCATGTATTATCATCATTTTCTTTTATGTTAAAGACATTCGGCCAAGATTCAAGATGAATACTTTTTCTTTTTTCGTATTCTCTGAAATAGTTTTGATAAATTTCTTCTGTTATAAATGGTGTAATTGGTGCAATAAGTTTGGTTATTGTTAATAATGAATTATAAAGCGTGTAATATGCAGATTTTTTCCCGTCTATGTCTCCTGAATAGACTCTGTTTTTAACAATTTCAAGATAATTATCGCAAAATGTGTGCCAGAAGAAGTTATCTATTAACAATTTTGCTCCTGAATAATCATAGCTTTCAAATTTTTCTGTTGTTTCTTTTATTAGTTTGTTTAATTGAATAAAGAAAATCCTATCAGTATCATGAAGCATTGGCATTTTTTCTTGATATTTTATGTTTGAGAAGACAAACTTTGTTGCATTTAGTATTTTTGTTATAAATTTTTTTCCAGTGACGACGTCTTTTTCTTGATAGTCAAAATCTTCTCCTAATTTAGACGAGGCAGCCCAATACCTTATTGCATCTGAACCGTATTTATCCATTATTTCTTGTGGGCGGATTATGTTGCCTTTTGATTTTGACATTTTTTCTCCGTGCAAAGTAACAAAACCGGATATCATTGTTTCTTTCCACGGGTTTTTGTTAAAATGTAAGTTAGATTTTACCATTGTATTGAATAACCAAAAAGTAATTATTTCGTGAGCTTGTGGGCGCAAATCCATAGGGAATAATTTTTTTTGTGTTTCTTTATCCATAAGGTATATTGCTAATTGCGGGGTTAGTGATGATGTAAACCAAGTATTGAGAACATCATTTTCTGGTATGAATTTTTCACACTCGCATTTTGGGCAAGAAGAGATTGGCGGTTTATCTTTTGTTGGGTCTATTGGAAGTTGTTTTTCATCTGCTAAAATTGGTTCGTTACAATTGAAACAATACCATACTGGAATAGGAACTCCAAAATATCTTTGGTTTGATATAAGCCAGTCCCATTGCAATCCATTAACCCAGTTGTTATATCTATGAATCATGTATGGCGGGTGCCATTTAAGTTCTTTTGCCCATTCTAACATATCTTGTTTTAAGTCAAGATATCTAACGAACCATTGCTTTGTTTTTATGAATTCAATTTCTGTATCGCATCTCTCATGAACATTGACCATGTGTTTAATTGGTTTTTGTGCTTTGATTAAAGAGTTTTTTTTCAAATCTTCTATTATTTCTCTTCTTGCATCTTTTATTTTCATCCCTTTGTATTTTTCAGCGATTTCTGTCATTCTTCCTTCTGGAGAGATGGCTATTTTTATTGGTAAGTTATATGCTTTTTGCCATTCCATATCAGTCTGGTCGCCAAAAGTGCAACACATAACTATTCCGGTGCCTTTTTCTGGATTAACTCTTAAATCTGGCATAATCGGGACTTCAAAGTTAAATAGTGGAACAATTGCTTTTTTTCCATTGTATTTTTGATATCTTTTATCTTCTGGATGGTAGAAAACAGCAACACAAGCAGGTAGCAATTCCGGACGAGTTGTTGCGATAACTAAATCTTCTTTCCCAACTTTGAAAACAATGTCGTTAAACATAGAGTCAATTTCTTTGTCTTTAACTTCTATTTGGGCAACTCCGGTTTTGCATTCCGGGCAGAACATCGCAGGAGCATCTTTTCTATACAATCTATTTTTTTTATGCAAGTCCAAGAAAGACCATTGTGATATTTTTCTTGAGTGGGCGTCTATTGTTGAGTAAAAAATATTCCAATCGCAAGAAATGCCAATGTTTTTCCAATCTTGAACAAATTTTGGGCGAATTTTTTCAAGAAAATCAAGGCAGGTTTTAATAAACTCGCTTTTTGGAATGTCTTTTGCTTTTATTTTTAGTGTTTTTTCAACTAATCTTTCTGTTGGCAAACCATTGTCATCTGTGCCGAATGGATAAAAAACATTGAACCCTCTCATTCTTTTGTATCTTATAATAAAATCTTGTTGAGAATATGAACAAGCGTGTCCTATGTGCATTTCTCCAGAGACAGTTGGCGGAGGAGTATCTACTGAGAATATTTTTTTCTTTGATTTGGGATTAAATTTGTATATTTTTTCTTTTTCCCAATAATTTTTCCATTTTTCTTCAATTTCTTTAAAGTTATTGTTAAGCATATTTTTTAAAAGATAAGATAGGTTATAAAGTTTAAGTTTGGGTTAAAATTATGAATAGAGAGAAAGCAATAAGGCAATTAGAGGTTCTTAGGTATTTTGGTAAAGATGTAAGACTTGCTGCTGATGGGTGGGATAGTGATTGGAAAACCCTTATTGCAATATTAATGTCTGCAAGAACGAGAGATAAAAAAACAATTCCGACTGCAGAGAAGTTATTTAGTGAGTTTAGTGATTTAACTATGCTAGCAAATGCGAATATCAAGAGCATAATGGCAGCAATAAGGGATGTAAATTATTATAAGACAAAGGCAAGAAACATTTCAAAATTAGCTAAAATTTTGGTTGAAAAATACAACGGGAATGTTCCTTTTGAGTTTGATAGGCTTGTTGAATTGCCTGGCATTGGAAGAAAGAGTGCAAATGTTTTTCTTGCTGTTAAGGGATTTTCAAATATCGGGGTTGATACGCATTTATCTTATGTTTCAAGAAAACTTGGATGGACAAAAAATCACAAACCTGAGAAAATAGAAGAAGATTTGAAAAATTTGTTTCCTAAGAATTTATGGAGAGAGCTAAATTGGATTGTTGTTAGATTTGGACAGAGTTATACAAATAAAAAAGAAAAAGATAGGATATTAAGAGAAATAAGATGTTTGGAATGTGATTTAGATTATATGGTTTAAGTATAAATGCAATCGCCTTCAATTTTTGTTATTAGATTATTTTGCATTTTTTGTCTTTTTTCATATTCTTCTAAAAAAATTTCTTTTGTCTTGGGATAGTGTCCGTGAATTAAACGATGTCCGTTTAATGTTGAATAGATAATTTCGCCTAATAAGAACAATAGACCTGAATTTTTTCGTTTTTCTTCAATTTCTGTAAATTTTTTGAATAGTTGATCAGGGATTTTTTCAAGGGTATTTTGTATTTTGTCAAGAAGATTTGTTTCTTCTGCTGATGTTCTATATCCTTCTAAAATATCATTAAGGGCCATAAAAAATAAGTTATTTGTTGGTTTAAAAAATTATTTAATTTTGGTTGGGTTGGAAATTAGAACATTAGCATAGAATAAAAAGAGATTTTTAATTTGGATTTATAAAATAATAGGAATGGGGTTAGATAGGTTTTTATATTGGTAATTTTTATGGAAATTATGGCAAGTGAAGGAATTAGGATGCCTGGTGGAATGGGTGGATTGATGAGATATGATGAAGAGCATGAGAGCAAATTTAAGTTAAGTCCTGTTGCTGTTATAGTTTTTGTTATTTTAATAACTCTGTTTGTTTTAGCAATGAAAATTTTTTGGCCTGTTTCTTAGGGTTAGAGTGTTATATGTTTGTTGAGCCATATACTTGGGAAGCAAGTTAAAAGAAAGATGGTATTTTCATTATTTCATTGTTTGAAAAATTCTAAGATGGTAAAAGCTGGGAAAATAAATGCGGGGAGAATGATGCAAATTAATAAATAAATATGTTTTGGAAAAAACAAGAATTTTTGATAGTTCTTTTTTGGTAGAAAGCTATTTATAGGCAGTGTTTTGTTTTAATAGAATGTTTGGGTTAGGTGGATTTGATCCTAAAAAAATGAGAACCTTAATGAAACAGATGGGGATTAATCAGGAAGAGGTTAGTGCAAAAAAAGTAATTATTGAAAAAGAGGACGGGAGGATAGTAATAGAAAATCCAAATGTGCAAAAAATCATTGTTCAAGGACAGGCGAGTTTTCAGGTTGTTGGTGATATAATTGAGGAAGGTGGTGGGATAAAAGAAGAAGATATTAAGTTAGTAATGGAAAAGACAGGAAAAGGTGAGAGGGAGTCAAGGAAAGCATTAGAAGAAGCTAATGGGGATATTGCTGAGGCAATAGTTCGGTTGAGTGGATAGGGTTTATGATGTTTAATTTATTATTAAAAAGATTTAGAGAGGATTATATTAAACGAACTTTTGGTTTTGGGGGAAATTATTTAAACTACATTGTATTATCTAATCTTATTCAATTTTTGGAATGGAAAGAATAATAAAAGAAAAAATTAGTGCTGATCATTTACTTTATGTTAGTTTGAAATATACGAAGACATGCGATGTTATAATTAATCTATTGTTAAGGTGGAAGGTTATGATAGAACTTGCTATGGATAAGCTTGTTGAAAAAGCAAAAAAAATGAAAAAATGGAAAAATGTTTCAAATGCTCCACGGGCAAAATTAACCCAATTAAAGAAAATCTATGCTAATGAAGAGGTAGTCATAAAAACTTTGGAGTTATATGAACTTTTTAGAGATATTGAAAAGCTTGAGAAAATACGAGAGTGCGAGTTTAGGAAAGGGGTAAATTTGAAAGTTAATTATAAAGGGGAAGTTATAAACATAAATATGGATAAATTAAAGGAATGTTCGCAATTGTTAGAAAGGTTTATAAGTTATATTAAATAATAATGCTTATTCTGCATTAGAAAGCATAAAAAGAGAAAATGGATAAGAAAATTAGGTTTAGTGATTTGGATTGGGCATTGAAGAGCTTGGTTATTATGGGGTTAATAGCCAGTGGATTAATTTTATTAAATTTTATATTTGGTTTGATATATGGGTTTTTTGGGGGATAGGGTCAGAATGTCAAGGATTATTACTATTACTTCTGGCAAGGGCGGGGTTGGCAAGACAACAAGCACAATAAATTTAGGGGCAGCATTAAATAAATTTGGTAAGGATGTTATTATTTTGGATGCGAATTTAACTACTCCTAATGTTAGTTTGCATTTGGGTGCGCCGATAGTTCCTGTTAATTTGAACCACGTAATGCTTGGAAAAGCGAAAATTCATGAAGCGATATATGAACATGAATCTGGGATGAAAATTATTCCGAGTTCCTTGTCTGTTAGAGAATTAAAGGAAATTGATAATAACAAATTAAAAACTATTGGTAAAAAATTAAGGAAATTTGCAGATTACATAATTTATGATTCTGCAGCGGGTTTGGGGGAAGAAGCGATTGTTGCTATGGAGTGTGCTGATGAGATTGTGATTGTTACGAATCCTGAAATTCCTGCTGTTGCTGATGCACTGAAAACCGCGAAAGTTGCTGAACAATTAAAAAAAGATGTTTTGGGGGTTATTGTAACAAGGGTGCGTGGAACAAAGACAGAGATGCCTATTGACAACATATCTGATATGTTAGAATTGCCTATATTGGGTGTTGTGCCAGAGGATGAGAGAGTGCAGGAGGCTTTAATAAAGAAAGATGCGGTTTTACACATTCATCCGAAAAGCGAGGTAGCGAGAGCTTATAAGCAGATAGCTGCTAAAATCGCCGGGATTAATTATATAGAAAAATTGTCTATTTTGCAGAAAATTTTTAATTGGTAATCTATTAAATAAAAATAATTTGGTATAAAATTATTGATTTATCTTATTTTTGTGCCTTCTTGTATATCTTTTTCAGGAGAAATGAAGATTATCTTTGATTCATCGTCTGAAACTGCTGCGAGAATCATTCCTTCTGAAATTAAACCTTTCATTTTTCGCGGTTCTAAATTGGTGACGAAAACTGCTTTTTTTCCTTTCAAGTATTCTTTTGAATAGTGTTGTTTTATTCCTGCAAGAATTGTTCTTTTTTCATTACCAAAAGATACTTCTAATTTGTAAAGTTTGTCTGCATTTTGAACATCTTCAGCGTTTAAGATTTTTCCTACTTTTAATTCAATTTTGCTAAAATCATTATAATTAATTAATTGGTTATTTTTTGTTTCTGTTTGTTCTTGCTTTTTGTTTTCTTCAATTTGTTTCTGAGCCATTTTGTTTTCTATCTTTTGAAAAAGGATTGGGGCTTTTTTAATTTTTGTTATTTTAAGCGGTTTATCTATTTCTTTTAGCGATATTTCAAAATTAAATATTTTTGATATTTTTTCTGAGGTTTCTGGAATAAAAGGATAGAGATAAATGGTAAAATTTTTTATTGCTGTTGCTAATTGATAAAGAACTTTTGTATCCTTTGTTTCCCATGGCTTTTTTTCTTGAATATAAATATTGCATTTGTTTATATAATTAAGAATTTCATTTAGTGCTTTGTCTAATTCAAAGTTGTTAAGGTGGGTTTCTATTATTTGTTTTACTTTTTTGAAATATAGTTCTTTTGATTGCGGAGCTTTTGATAATCCGTATTTTTCTGCCAGTGTTGAAACTCTGCTAATTAAGTTTCCGAGATTGTCTGCTAATTCATTATTTATTCTTTGAATTAAAATTTCTTCTGAATAGTCAGAGTCATCAAAAACAGAACACCTAAATAAAGAATATCTAACTGCGTCTGTGCCATATTTGTTTATTAGTTCGATAGGGTCTATGGTATTTCCTAAAGATTTTGATATTTTCTCTTTTTTTAGTGTAAGATAACCATGAACTATTAATTTACTTGGCAGTTTATAACCTGCTGACATCAAAATTGCTGGCCAGATTACAGAGTGAAACCAGTTTATTCCCTTGCCTATAACATGAACATCTGCTGGCCAGTATTTTTGATTTGGGCCAGAACCAGTTATGTAATTTGTGAGTGCATCAAACCAAACATAAATTTTGAATTTTTTATCTATTGGAGAGTCAATTCCCCATTCAATATTTGTTCTTGATACACATAAATCTTTCAGACCTTCTTCTTTTAGCCTTGTTAGTATTTCATTTTTTCTTGTTTCTGGAATAACATAATCCTCTATAAATTTGATTATTTTGTCTTTGTATTTACTCAACTTGAAAAAATAAGCATCTTCTGACATAAAGGAAGGTTGAATTTTGTGTTCGGGACAAACTCCTTCAATAAGATCCTTTTCTGTTTTAAATGATTCGCATCCAACGCAATAATATCCTTCATATTTTCCTTTGTAGATTTCCCCTTTGTCATAAACTTTTTTGAAAATTTTCTGCGCAATTTTCTTGTGCCTTTCTTCTGTTGTTCTAATAAAATCATCATTAGAAATATTTAATTTTTTGCAGAGTTCTATGAATATTTTTGAGTTTTTGTCAACAAATTCTTGTGCAGGGATTCCTGCTTTTTTCGCTGCCTGTTCATTTTTTTGCGCATTTTCATCAGTGCCTGTTAAGAACCATACATCTTTTCCTTTTAATCTTTGGAATCTTGCGATAGCGTCTGCTATAATTTTTTCAAATGCGTGTCCTATATGAGGGGATGCATTAACATAATCTATTGCTGTTGTTATGTAAAATTTGTTTTTCTTTGCCATTATTAAAAAAAGAGAATTGAGTATAAAAAGGTAACTTTGAATAAATGTTAAAAATATTAAATTAAAAAGACGATTCTATTGTTGAGAGATTATGCTAATTCATTTATAACATATCTCTCTAAGCCGTCTATACCATCTTTTGTTCTTTCGTACAAACGAGGTTCTTTTTTTATGTTTCCTTTATGGATTTGTCTCCAATCTTGTATTTCTTTCCATGAAGTAAGTGCCATTATTAGATAAGGCAAATTGTTGATTTTGCCTTTTCTTTCTAAATAATCGTCTATTGGGCCGAGAGCAAGGAGCAGGTTTGTTTTTATTTTTTCTATTTCTCTTTCATCATTAAAAATAGCAAAATAATATCTTGCATTCTGTTCTAAAGGATTAATCCTCAAATTCCAGAATATTGTTGCTTTTCTGGCTTCTGCTTGTTTTGACATGATTTTTTTGAAATATTTTGATATAAAAACTTATCTTGTTGGTTTTGTTTGCATTAGTAGTTAAAACTAAATATCTTATGTGATATTGATTAAATAAGATTTAAAAAGCTATTTTGATAGGGAGAGGTATGGCAAAGGGATTATATACTCATTTAAGGGAATTGTGGAGAGAACATGATAAGGAGTTAGTTAGGGAAAGAATGATTAAGTGGAGGGAGGGGAATGTTATTGAAAAAGTGGAGAAGCCACTTAGATTGGATAAGGCCCGAATGTTAGGATATAAAGCAAAAAAAGGTTTTGTTGTATTTAGAGTAAGAATAAAAAGGGGCGGAAGAAAGAGGCCGAGGCATACTCACGGAAGGAAATCAAGGAAACAACATGAGAGAAAGATATTGAAAATGAGTTATCAGTGGGTTGCTGAACAGAGAGTAGAAAAAAGATATCCTAATTTAGAAATTCTTAATTCGTATTATCTTGGAAAGGATGGAAAACATTATTTTTTTGAAGTTATTGCAGTTGATCCGTCAAAACCAGAGATAAAAAATGACAAAACTATAAATTGGATTTGCAAGCCAGAAAATCAAAATAGAGCTGCGAGAGGGTTAACAAGCGCGGCTAAGAAATCAAGAGGATTAAAGAAAAAGAGTCCGAACTTAAAAGTTAGGCCGAGTTTAAGAGCTTGGAATAGGCAGGGCAAATAGCTATTTTGATTTTACAATTTAAGTTGTGGTTTTTTCACTTTCTTTATTTTGTTTGTCTTTTTGTTTGGCTCGCCATTCTTCTAGTTGCTTCTTGACAATTGGGCAATCTTTATTAAAACAAAACTCCCAAGGGCGCTTGCCTTTTCTTATTGCCATTAGTTTTGGAAAATTACATTCTTCGCATGTTTTATCTGATTTTTTTATTAAAGCATTTGGTGGTAGAGTGTATGTGTTTTTGCATTCTGGATAGGATGAGCAAGCGACAAAATATCTATATGAAGCGCGATTAAATAAAATACGAAGGTTGCCTTTTTTGCAGACAGGACATTGAATTATTGTATTTGCTTCTTGTTCTTCTTTTCTTTGGGTTTCTAATGCGGAAAGAATGCTTTTTCCTATTTCTTCTTCTTTTGTTTTAAATTGTTTTGATATTTCTGTAATAGTTTTTTCTGCTTTTGCTATGACTTCTTTTTCTTTTTTTTCTAATTGTTCTGGAATGCTTTTTGCTTTTTGGATTTTATCCATTTCTTCTTCTAATTCCCTTGTTAGTTTCTCGTCAATTATTATTGGAGAATCTTTTTCAAGAGTTTCTATTAATTTTAAACCAAGTGGAGTTGCTTTTATGCTTTTTCCGTCTAAATAACCTCTTTCGTATAATGTATCCACTATTAATGAACGAGTTGCTTTTGTGCCAAGGTTCTTTTTTTCTAATGTGGATATTAATGAGGCAGGAGTATATCGTTTTGGCGGTTGGGTTTCTTTTTCTTCAAATTTGATTTTGTCAATTTTAACCTTACCATCTAAGTCGGGAAGTTTTTTTTCTTCAAGTTTTGTTGGGTAAATTTTTGTCCATCCTTTTTCTTTAATTGTTAATCCGGAAGCAACGAATTTTATGTCTTTGTCTTTTGTTTTTGTTGGGACGAGTGTAATTTTTTTTGTTTCAATAAGAGCGTCTTTTGCAAATACTGAGATAAATCTTTTGACAATTAATTCGTAAAGATTTTTTTCTTTACCTGATAGTTCCATGTATTCTCCTGTTGGATATATTGATGGATGGGCAGGGTCGGATTTTTTTCCTTCTATTGGCTTTTCTCTTGTTGCTTCTTTAACTTCTGAAAAATGCCTGCTTAATTTTAAGAGAATTTTTTTTGGTTCTATAGATTGTGGTATTTTTTGAGAAGAAGTTCTTGGATAAGATATAATTCCATCTAAATATAATTGTTGGGCGATTTTTAATGTTTCTGAAGGCGAGATTTTATGCAATCTATATGCTTCTGTTTGTAATGTGGTTAAGTCAAATGGGGCGGGAGGAATAAGTTTTTCTTCTTCTTTTTTTGTTGTTGCTTCTGCTTCTTTAATATTTTCAAATTTTTTTAAGTCCTCTTTATTAAAAATGTCTTTTGGATAGATAAATTCAATGTTGTTCGCGATAGCAAAAACTTGCCAATATGGTTTTGGCTTAAATTTTTCTATTTCTTTTTCTTTATCAACGATTATTTTTAGTGCCGGGCCTTGGACTCTCCCTATTGATAAAACTTTGAAAGAGCCGGCTTTTTTTATTGCCGACATTAAAGCACGAGAGAGGTTAATTCCATAAAGCCAGTCAATATAATGTCTTGTTTCTCCTGCGTATGCTTGGTTCCAATCTAATTCCGGGAGGGGATTCTCGTAAGATTTTCTTAATTCTTCTGCTGTCAGGGTTGAAAATTTCATTCTTTTTGCAGATTGTTTATTAAAAATAAATCTAAGAACATTCCAACCAATGACTTCTCCTTCTGTGTCATAGTCACTTGCTATTATAATCTCTTTTGCTCTTTTTGAGAGTTTTTTTAGCATGTCAAAATATTTTTTTGTAAATGCAGAAGTTTTTCTTTTGTAAGATGGAACCCATTCTAATTTGAAGATTGGCCAACCTTTTTGTCCGTCTGAGTAGGTTAGATTAAATAGATGTCCCACTGCAGAGGCAACTATTATTTTTTCGTTATTGTGTGTTAGTTCATAGAAAGAGACACCATCTTCGGAATATTTTTTTGCAGTTGGTGAGAGAGCATTAGCTATCTTTTGAGCTGCTTGTGGTTTTTCTGTAATGATTAAAATAGCATCTTTTTTTGTTATTTCCTTTTTTTCTATTGCAGGTTTTGTTTTTTTTGAGGTTTTGCTTGATTGTGATGCTTTTTTTCTTTTTTCAATTAGTGAGGCTGGAATTGGTTTGCCAGGTGATTCTATTGTTGTAAGTTCTTCTGTGGATGGTTTTGGTTTAACTGGTTTTTCTATTGTTATTTTTACGTTTGTCGCAGGTATAAATTGTTGTGGCATTTTTTTTGTTTAATTCCCCTCTTTATTAAACTTACTAAAGTTTAGGGATTATATATTTTTGTAATTAAGAAAGTATTGTTAAATTATTATTTTATTTAATGGTTGGATTTGCATTTTTAGAAAGTAAATTATTGTTCTTTATTTATTTTATATTTTTGTTAGAACTTTTTTATTGTGGTTAATTTGATAATCTTGATTATTGAGATTTTGCGCATTAGATTTCTATTATTGTGCCTTTTTTACCCACGTTTATTATGCGGGTTTTTCCTATAATTTCTTCTATGCCTTCGCCTTCATGGATGTGTCCGTGAATCAGAATATTTGGTTTAAATTGTGAGATGGCTTTTGTTATTGCTTTGCTGCCGGGAAAACCTGAGAATTCTGACAAGCTTTTTGACGGGTGCATGTGTGTTATCATTATCTTTTTTTCAATTCCTTTTAGTGAGGAATGGGCTTTTTTTAGAGTTTCAAAAAGTTCTTTTTCTGATATTGTGCCTGGGCCGATATCTGCTCCGCCTGCTCCAAAAATTCCAATATTTTCATATTTAACAGAATAACCATGAATGTTTTTGACATTATAGAGTTCTGCTAAGAAATCTGCTGTTGCAAATGAATCGTGATTTCCTGGGATAATTATTAACTTTTGGTTTTTATCTTTAAATGGTTTAATGATGTTTGTTGTTTCTTCAAAGCCGGTTATGTCCCCGCACAGAACAACTAAATCTACTTTTTCTTTTTCTGCTTTTTCTGCAAGAGCCTTGGCTATTTTTGACTCTCCATGTATGTCTGATGCTGCAAGAATTTTTAATTTTTTTGCCATTTTTGTTTGTTATCTTATATAATAAATTGTGTTAAAAAACTTTTTTATTGTAGTGTTAATTATCCTACGCCGGGCAAAATGGTTTGGATTGATTATATAAATCGGATTTTTTATAATTACACATTTATTAAATGTGTAGGATAATTTAATAAAAAAATAATAAAATTAATAATAATTGATTGTATAAGGGGGTTGAAAGTAGGATAACGATTATTAAAAAATAAGGCGTAAGGCAACTTATTTTATGGTAAACAAAGGCTTATAAATGCAAAAAACTTCTCTTTTTTTGAGTTAAAAGAGGTATGGTATATAAAAAATACATTAAGAGAAATGGGAAGCTTGTAGGCCCATATTATTATGAATCTTATAGGGAGGATGGTAAGATAAAGACAAGATATCTTGGTTCGCAATTAAGTTTTAAAAAAAACGAAAAAAATAACTTTTCTGTTGCCTTACAATATTTATTGGTTTTTTTAGCAATTCTTGGTTTGATTGTTATAGGTTATTTTAGTTTTATATTATTAAGCGGGAATATTGTTTTGGATGTTCAAGAAAAATATGGGTTAAATGAGGAATTGGGTGGAAATTTGAGTTTAATAATTGAGGATGGAGATTTTGTGCTTGGGGATAGTGAGATAAGGCTTGAATTAACTAAAAATGGGAATGTTTTGAAAGAAGCAACAATGAGTGTAGGGCAATTTTTGGGAGAGAATGTTCCTTATGTTGAAGTTGAAGAAAAAACTGAGCGATGTGAGAATATAACTATTGAGAGTATTTTTGAAAATTGCACTGAAGGAATTTGCGTTAATGAAACAATTTATAATGTTGTTGAAAATTGCACTACAATAACTAATCTGAAAAAATATTATAATGCTTCTGGAACTTATAAAAGAGAGATAAGTGAGTTTTTTAATTATAGTTTTATAGAGGAGGGAGATTATAATCTTGTTTTTTCCATTCCTTCATTAAATATAAGCAAGGAGAGAGTTTTGAGCGTCGCAGCACAAGAAGAGGAAGAAGTTCCTGGGGGAAATGAGAGCATTTCTGAAGAATCTGATATTAATGAGACAATTAATATGAGCAAAGAGAAACCAAAATTTTTTATTCAACAAAATTATATTTCTTCTTGCGGTATAATATCTTCTTCAGGTGATTACGAATTAAGTCAAAATATTTCTTCAAGTGAGGGCTGTTTAAAGATAATTTCAAATGACGTTGTTTTAGATTGCAATGGTTATAAAATAGAATTTAATAATGTGAGTGGAAACGATTATTCTTATGGAGTTTTGGTAAGTGGTGTAACAAATGTAAGATTATTAAATTGTTTAATTGAGACAAAGAATGGCGGGAATAATGTTTATGGGATTTACATAAATGAGAGCGAGAGTGTTTCAATAAATAATAGTGATATAAGGTTGTTTGGCAGTAGTAATTATGGCGGGGTTGGAGTTTATTCAGATTATCAAAACAATAATAATGAATTTGTTGATATTCAATATTCAACAATTATTTTGAGTGGATATAGTGGTGGGCGGGGTATTTATTTAAGAGGCGCTCTTTATTCAAGTATATTCAAAAATAATTTGACTTTAATTAATGGAGATTATGATGGTATTGAATTTTATCTTTCTGATTTTATTAATGTTGATTCTAATTCTATTTTTCTTGCGAGTTCTGGGCAAGCAGGGGTAAGCGGAATCCAGTCAATTATGCCATCAGTAATTTATAACAATATTTTTATAATTTCTAACACAAATTATAATTATGGAGTTTCTTTAAGTGCAGGATGTCCTTATTCTAATGTTAATTCAAATAATATCACAATTAATGCCACGACAGGCACTAATAGTTATGGGATTTTATTGTCTTCTGCAATTAATAGCAGTATATTTAATAACAATATTTCTGTTTATGGGGATTTCTCTTATGGTGTAAGTTATTCTTCTGGAGGGGCTTTTGATTATTCAAAAATTTATAAAAATAAAATTCTTTTAATTGGACAATCTTCCAATGGGATTTATTTAACAAGCGGTGGTAATCGCGAAGCAATATACAATAATAGCCTTTTGATTGGCGGTAATAAAAATAAAGGTTTTTATTTGAATGCTAGAATTTCTGGATTTTATTATAATAATAACATAACAATTGACGGGAATGCAAGCACTGCTTTTGAATTGTATAATTCTCGGAACATTTCGTTGTATAATAATGAATTTTATGTTTCTAATTTTTCAAGTGGATTGTTTGTGAGAGATAGCACAGCTTATTTTGATTATTATGTGCATAATATTTCTACAAATAATAAAATAAATGGTTTGCCTATTTATTATTTTGTTTACGCATTTGGCAAATTTGGGGAATCTCCCGAGTGTCTAACTAGTTTCTCAAATCAGGAAGTTGGACATTTAAGTTTAATTGGTTGTGCTTTTTCAAGTTTTAATAATTTAAGAGTTATTGATGGGGTAACATTATTCTCTGTTTTAAAAACAGAAATAAATAATTCTTTCATATCTGGTGATTATGGGGTGAGAGTGTTAAATAGTTTAGATACTACTTTTTTCAATAATACTATTAGGGTTTATGGACATAGAGAGTATGGTGAGCCAGGAGAGAGTGGTTATGGGATTATGACTTATTATAGTAATTTAACCAGGATATTGTTTAATAATATTTCTACGAATTTTGCAATAAATGAGTCAGGATATTTGTACGGAATTTATTCAAGGAGTTCAAATCAATCTTTTATTATTTCAAACTCAATAATGACAAATGGTTATAGAGGAAATAATAAAGGTATCTATGTTAATTATGGAAAGGATATTTTTGTATTGAATAACATTATTTCTACGAATAGTTTGTTGAGCGAAACAGATAGTTATAATGATGGTGTAAGAGTTGGTTATACGTGCGCAAATGTTAGTAATAACATAATTAATACAAATGGAAGAGGAAATTATAATTATGGTATTTATTTAGATAGCTCAACTGCTCCTTCATATTCACAAACTCGGAATTTTGTTTTTAATAATTCTATAAATTCAAATGGGATTTCTTATAATTATGGTTTGTTAATTAGTAGCAAAACAAGCGATTTAATTTATTGGAATGACATAAAAACAAATGGAAGTTCAGAGAATATTGGAATTTCATTTAGTGGTGAGAATAGTTCTTTGATTTATAATAAAATAATCGCAAATGGGAGTGGAAGCGGGAATAATGGAATTTATTGTTCTGGATGTTCTAATATGAGTATAATAAATAATAACATAAGCTCTCGGGGTGATGGATTATATTTAAGCTCTTATCTTAATCGATATAGTGCTAACATTAGTAATAATGTAATTATTGCGGGTGGTGAAGGATTGTCGTTAGCAACAGGAAGAGATTTCTTTGTTTATGGTAATTCGGTATTTAGCAATGGGAGTTCAAAGAGGGGGATTTTAATCAGTTCTGTGTATAACAGTTCGTTTTTGTTAAATAACTTTATTTCTGAAAGATATAGGGGTGTTGATATTTCATCTTCAAACAATAATTCATTTGTTAATTGTAATGTTAGTAGTTATGGGGGAAATAGCCATGGAATCTTTATCACCGGGAGCTTAAATCGTTTTATTAATGTTAATATTAACTTGACGAATGCAACAAGTTCTGAATGGTATTCTTCTGGTGCTTCACCTGCTATAAATTATGGCGTTAATGTTAGCTTCGTGAATCGTAACATGGTTATAACTTTTATAGATTATAATGGAACAACAATAAAATCTTTAATAGGGAGCGCGCCAGCAGAACCACAAGGAAAGAGCAATATTGGAAAGTGGATAAATGCAACGAGATATGGTGCTAATTCAAGATTAAGTATTAATTTTAGTTATAATAATAGTGATTTAGGAAATGTGAAGGAAGAGACATTAAAAGTATGGAGATATAATAACACATGGACTGATAGCGGGTTTTTTTCTGAGAATGGGGTTGATTTGGTAAACAAGGTGGTTTATGTTAGTTTTGCTTCTATTTCTTCGCCTTATAGTATTTTTGCTCCGTTGGGGGATTCTATAAATGTTATCGCGAACATTTCAAATTGTTCTGATATTCTCTTGCCTGGAAATTATAGTTTGAATAAAACTTTACAAACTAATGGTAATTGTATAAGAATTTTTGCAGCTAATGTTTCTTTAGATTGTAAGGGGTATGGTATAAACGGGAATAAGAATGGAGATGCTATATACATTTATGGGAATCATAGTATTAACATTAGAAATTGTAATATTTATAATTTCACTAATGGAATTCATGGAGAATACAATATTTCTAATGTCTATCTTTTCAATAATACAATTAGAGAATTATATGACTTTGGAATTCGTTTAATAAATTGCACAAATTGCTTAGTTGAAAAGAATTTTATAAACAAAACAATTAATCGTTCAGGAATTTATGTTAGTGGAGTTAATATCCGCGTATTCAACAATACAATAGGCAATAGTGGTGAAAGCGGTTTATTGAGTTATAATTCAAGAAACATTACATTTGATTATAATAATATAAGTAGCGCGGGTGCGGGAAGGGGATTTTCTAGCATAGTTTTTGGTTGGGTTAATGATAGTTTTATAAAAAATAACTTTGTTTTAAATGGTGATGATGGTATTTATTTAAGTTTTCCAACCAAAAACGTTATTATTGATTCAAATTATATATACAATTCCTTAGTATGGGATGGAATTTCGGTGAAAAATGCAACGAACATAACTATAACTAATAATATTATAAACATCAGTGCAAGAAATGGAATTCATTTATTATTTGATAGTGTTAATAGCACTGTTGCAAACAATAAAATATATAATGTTTTGGGATCTGGAATTTTTTATTTTAATTCATATAATAATAGTGTAAGAAACAACCAAATATATTATTCGTCTTGGGCATTAGATGACGAGAGTGGTGAAAACAACGTTTGGGAAGACAATTATGTTTATGGGGCAACAAGTACTTCTATGTATTTAGAAAATTCAATAAATCTTAGATTTTCAAACATTAGTATTGAAAATAGCAAGGGGGTTTATCAAAATAATGTTGATGGAAGTAATTTTAGTAACATAAATTTTGTAGACTTAGATGATAGCTATTTATGGTATGTTAGTGGAAACAATAATCGATGGGAGAATGTAACATTTTCTAATATCCCTGGAATTATGGTTTATGAGGGTAACGGGAATGTTTTTGATAGATTAAACATTACAAATTCTTCGTGGCCATTTATGATTTATGTTGGTTCTTTAGATACGACATTTAAGAATATGATAATTCCTTCTGGTTTGATAGTTGTAAATGAGTCGGTAAGCGAGGTTAATTTTACAGCAACAATAAATGCAAGCTTGCCTTTAAATTTGACAAGTACTCTTTTAGAATATAATAAAATAAGGGTAAGAACAAATGTTGAGCAGAGATTAAATAGGAGTGCGGTGTTGGTGTTTTGGAACATATCTTATAATAATCCAAGAGTTATGATTGATTATGAAGACAGCGGTTCTTATGTTGATTGTCCGAGCAACATTTGCAGGATTTTGTTAAGCACATCTAATGGAACAATTGTAAATGTGAGCCATTTCACGACATATACTATACAAAAAAGTATGGAGGGAAATTTAAGTTGCGTTGTTGTTGAAGGCGGATGCAAAGGAAGTTATGCAAATTATACAGATATTTTGCATTTGAGTAATTATACAAATGCGCATGCTGAATTAGTTTCTTATAATAATTATAATTATTCTGTTTGTTGTAGGGATTTAAGTGGGAATTATAATTTGACAAATAGTTCTGGAACTAACATAGTTGATTTAAGTAATTATAGTGATGCGCATTTGGCATTGCCTGGACAGGAATATGGTTATAAAGTTTATTTTGGAGCAATTGGGGCTGGAGCGGAATGTATTTATAAAGAAAATAGTTTTGGTGTTTGTGATTCTAATTATAGTTGTATATTTACAATAAGCAAAAATATTTCTGGAAGTAAAGATATGCATGCTGCTTCTTGTAATAATGAACCTTATGATACAAGTATTTGTTGCGCAATTTCTTCCGCACCTGTGGTTGAATTAATAGAACCATATGATGGATATTATAGTAATTCTTCTATGATAAGATTTAATTGTTCTGCTATTGCAAGCGCAGGATTGAAAAACATTACACTTTATGTTTGGAATTCAAGCGGATTGTATTTAACAAACATAAATAATATAACAGGAAATTCTAATAGTAGTTCTTGGAATGTTAATTTAGCAGACAATCTTTATTATTGGAATTGTTTGGCTTATGATAATAATAATATTGGAGAATTTGCTTCTTTAAATAGGACGTTGGTTGTTGATACGACAAAGCCAAAAATAAAGTTTGAGGTCGGGACAGATGTTTCTGGAAGCGTTGTTGAAGATAATAAAATTTTTGTTGTTGTAAATGCGAGTGATGAGTATTTGTTTAGTACAGGGGCGTTTGTCTATAATGCTACGCGCGATTTAGTGGATTCTGTTAGCGGGAGTTTATCGTATTTTGAATATACTTTTGTGAATCTTGGAAAGGGAATTTATTATTTCAATGCAAGTG